>DATMJU010000732.1:0-4811 GCA_035553795.1 Vicinamibacterales bacterium | reverse complement strand
GTTCGATGTGCGCGCCGTGACGGGCGACACCGATCTCACTCCGGTCGATCTCGGTTCGTACTCGAGCCGCGTGACGCTGATGATGGGCAACGCCGCGATCCAGGCGGCCGAGCGCGCGCGTGACATCGTGGCCGCCGCGGTCAGCCTGAGACTCGAGGTGCCCGCCGATCGGTTGGTCTTCGCGGATCGCCGAGTGTTCGACAGCGAGCACCCGGATCGCGGAGTCACCTTCCAGGAAGCGGTCTGCATGGCAGAATCGCGCGTCGGCACCATCGGCACGACCGGCTCATACACACCCCCGAAATCAGCGGCGCACTTCAAGGGCGGCGGCGTCGGCCCATCACCCACCTACTCCTACACGGCGGCAGTCGTCGAAGTGGAAGTCGATTCGGAGACCGGTTGGGTCACGGTGCCGCGCGTCTGGATCGCGCACGACATTGGCCGCGCGTTGAATCCGACGCTGGTGCGCGGTCAGGTGGAAGGCAGCGTCTACATGGGACTCGGCGAAGCGCTGATGGAAGAACAGGCGTTCCGGCGGCTGCCGGCCCGCTTGTCGAACGCGCTGGTGCACAAGTTCCCCTCGATGCTCGAATACAAGAGCCCAACCAGTCTCGATATGCCGGAGATCGTGACGGACCTCATCGAACATCCCGATCCGCAAGGTCCGTTCGGCGCGAAGGAAGTCGGCCAGGGGCCGCTGCTGCCGATCATGCCGGCCGTCGCCAACGCGGTGTATGACGCGGTTGGCGTGCGTGTCGATCAGATCCCGGTGTCGCCGGAGAAGATCATGCGCGCGCTGCAGGCGAAGGCCGCCGGCAAGCCCGCGCGCTCGGGACCCGCATCGTTTCCCGAGATCGCGTGGCCTGAAGCCCTGCGTGTCGCGCCTCCATGGGAAGGCGGCGACGGCCGAGCCTCGAATGAACCGGAGCGACGCTCACGCCGCAAGGCGGAAGCCGGCGTTGAAGCAAAAGTATCGGCGGTGCGGTCATGATGCGACTTCCCGGATTCCGCTACCGCGCGCCGCGCACGATTGACGATGCGACGGCGTGGCTGGCAGAGGATTCCGCCAACACCATGCTCGTGGCTGGCGGCACCGACCTGCTGCCCAACATGAAGCGGCGCCAGCAAACCCCGGCGACGCTGATCGGCCTTCGCGGCATCAAGGAATTCGCGGAGATTCACAACGGCAGCGCGCTCAGCGTCGGCGCCGGCGTCACGTTGTCGTCACTCGTCGGCGATCCGCGCATCCGGCAGCAGTTCACGGGCCTGTGGCAGGCCGCCGCGCAAGTGGCGACGCCGCATCTGCGCAACATGGGGACGATCGGCGGCAACCTGTGTCTCGACACGCGTTGCACGTATTACGACCAGAACTTCGAGTGGCGCAAGTCGATCGACTTCTGCATGAAGAAGGACGGGCAGACCTGCTGGGTCGCCACGTCGAGCCCCAAGTGCCTCGCCGTGTCGTCGACGGACACCGCGCCGATGCTGCAGGCGCTCGGCGCCACAGTCACGTTGCGCTCAGCCGCCGGCGAGCGGGTATTGCCGCTCGCGGACTTCTTCGCGAACGACGGCATGCACTACCTGACCAAGCGGCAGGACGAAATCCTGGCCTCTGTTACGTTGCCTGATGTCGAGGGCTGGCGAAGCTCCTACTGGAAGCTGCGGCGCCGCGGTGCATTTGATTTCCCGGTGGCAGCGGCCGCCGTTGCCGCGCGACTCGAGGGCACGAACGTCGTCGACATCCGCATCGTGCTCGGCGCGGTCGCGTCGCGACCGTTGGAGGCCGATCGCGCTGCGGCGCTCCTCAGAGGGCAAACGCTGTCCGACGAATTGATCGCGGAGGCCGCTGCGCTGGCCAGCGAAATCGCCAAGCCGATGGACAACACGGACTTCGAGCTGGTGTGGCGCAAGAAAATGGTGCGTTCGCTCGTCGTCGACGCGCTGCGCGAAGTCCGCGGCGACGACATGCGCGCACGGCGCCGACAACTGGCCAGACAGGAGTTGCTCTCAACCCTGTCGGTGACCGGCTGACGGACTACTTCCTGGCCAGCTCGTCGGCGATGAATTTGTTCATGTGCTGCTCCAGCACTGACAGCGGCACCGAGCCAATCGCCAGGATCGCATCGTGAAAGCGCCGCTGATCGAACCGGGCGCCGAGCTTCTCTTCGGCCTCGCGGCGATGACGGCGGATTTGAATCTCGCCGAGCTTGTAGGCCAACGCCTGTCCGGGCCAGGAGATGTAGCGATCGATCTCCGTGGTGATCTCATGCTCCGACATCGGCGCGCGATCCCGCAGGTAGTTGAGCGCCTGGTCGCGCGTCCAGCCGAACTGATGGATGCCGGTGTCGATCACCAGGCGGCACGCGCGCCACATCTCGTACGTCAGGCGGCCCATGTCCTCGTACGGCGTCTCGTAGATACCCATCAACGTCCCCAGCCACTCGGTGTAGAGCCCCCAGCCCTCGCCGTAGCCTGAGAAGCTGGTGCCCCGCCGGAAGGGCGGTCGCTCTGGGCCTTCCTGCGCGAGCGCCGCCTGGAAGCTGTGGCCCGGCGTGCACTCGTGGAGCGTCAGCGCCGCGAGGTTGTACAGCGGGCGCGCCGGCAGGTTGTAGGTATTCATCTGGCACGCCTCGAGACCGCCGCGGCCACCTGTGTAGATGGGCGCGATCGCATCGGGCACCGGCCGGATGCCGTGTCGGCGGCGCGGCAGGAAGCCAAAGAACTCGGACAGCTTGTCATCGGCTTTCTTCGAAACGTACGAGGAGTACGACAGCAGCTCGCGCGGGGTCTTGGCGTAGAACTGGGGATCGGTCCTCATGAACTTGAAGAACTCCGCCATCGTCCCCTTGAACTTGGCGCGGTCCTTGGTGGCGCGCATTTCGGCTTCGATGCGGGCGACTTCCTTCAAGCCGATCTCGTGAATCTCCTTCGGCGTCAGCGTCAGCGTGGTGTGCTTGACGATCTGATCCTGGTAGAACCTGGTGCCGTCAGGCATCTCGAACGCGCCCAGCGTGCGTCGCGCTTTCTCCAGGTATTCCGTCCGAATCATCGTCAGCAGCTTTCCGTACGCGGGCGCGATGACTTCCTTGATCACGGCGTTGGCTTCGGCGCGGAGCGCTTCCTGCTCCGCCGCCAGAATGCCGCTGGGCATCTGCGCGAACGGCAGATAGAGCGGGTTACTGGCGTCGCCTTTGACGTATGGCTCGATGGTCTGATCGCGTCCAATCACCGAGACGCGCGGCACGCTATAGCCGCGCGCAAGGCCGGCGCGCATGTTGGTGATCTGCTCGTCGAAGTAGCGCGGGACATCACGCAGACGAGCGAGATACGAACGGTACGCCGCCGCGGTCGGGAAGCCCTGGCGCGGCGTGAATGACGCCCAGAAGAACGTGTCGCTGTTGAACGGCGCCTCGTAGGTCTTGTACTGGATGTCGGTGACCTGCTCCCGCAGCGACGTGCGGAAGATCTGCGCGTTGATCTTCTCTTCAGCGGACAGCTGGTCGAACGGAATGGCATCCAGGGCGGCCAGCGTCTTCGTCCAGTATGCGAGCCGCGCCTGCTGTGATGCCGCATCGACGCGGGCGAAGCCGTCGCCGCCGCGGCCGAATTCCTTCCCTCGCCAGTTCCATTCCTCGGTGTAGAGCGCGCGCAGGCGCGCGTCGGCGGAGTTGTCCGCAGGGGCCTGGGCCGAATTGGGTGAGGAAAGCACGATGGCGATCAGGAAAACGATCAGCGTGATGCGCGTCAACATGACGCCGATTATCGTCCAGATGTGGCGGGCTTCGCTACGCCCGCCCGCTCGTCTTCCTGCTACACTCCCGCGCGTGACGCCCGCAGGACCAGCTGGAGATGTGGCCGCGATTCGCGACGCCGCGTATCGCAAGGTGTTCCGCCGCGTTGTCTGGTACCTCTTCGTCCTCTATATCTGCGCGTATCTCGATCGCATCAACATCGGCTTCGCCGCGCTGGCGATGAATCGCGATCTCGGCCTGACGCCCGTCACCTTCGGCATCGCCAACACCATCTTCTACCTGGGCTACCTGGTGTTCGAAGTGCCCAGCAACCTGATGCTCGCGCGACTTGGCGCTCGCACCTGGCTGGCGCGGATCATGATCACGTGGGGCATCGCGTCGACGGCCACTGCGCTGGCGGCCGGCGAGAACAGCCTCTACCTGCTGCGCCTGCTGGTCGGCATCGCCGAGGCGGGATTCGTGCCCGGCGTGCTCCTCTACCTGACCTACTGGTTCCCGCGCGCGTACCGCGCCCGCGCCAACGGCTTGTTCATGGTGGCGCAGCCGGTAAGCATCGCCTTCGGATCGATCCTTTCGGGCTACCTGCTGCGCATGGACGGCGTCATGGGCCTGGCAGGATGGCGATGGCTCTTCATCATCGAAGGCGTGCCCTCCATCTTCTTCGGGGTGATCACGTTTTATTACCTGCGCGACCGGCCTCGCGACGCGGCCTGGCTGAGCGCGGCGGAGAAGGCGGCGATCGAAGAGCAGCTTGCATCTGAAGCTCCCCCTCCTGCTCCACACGGCAGCATTTGGAAGGAGCTGAGAAGCCGGCAGGTGCTGTTGCTTTGTCTCGCGTACTTCGGCCTGGTGAGCACGCTCAACACCAACGCGACTTGGGTACCGCAGATCGTGCGCGAGATCCTCGGTGGCCAGGGGGACTTCGTCACGGTGGGCATGTGGGCGGCGGTGCCGGCGCTGCTCACGGTGGTGGCGATGCCGTTATGGAGCTATCGATCGGATCGCCAGCAGGAGCGACTGTGGCACGTCGTAATCCCGATGGCGCTCGCGGGCATTGGG
>DATMJU010000731.1:0-6563 GCA_035553795.1 Vicinamibacterales bacterium | reverse complement strand
GTTGTAGGTAATCAGCGACTCGAGCGCCTGTGCGGCGCGGACTTTGTCGCCCTTCTTCATCGCGAGTTGGGCGATGGCCGCGTGCGGGCTGTCTTCACCCGGCGCGTTTGGAATCAGCACCGCCGCTTTCTCGAAGTAGGTCAGCGCCTGGTCCGGGTTGGAGCCCGCCAGTGCCTGCCCTGCCGTCATCTGCGCGACGAAGCTGTCCGGATTCCGGTCGGCGATCGCCTTCACCTGGTCGGCCGACAGGTTCTCCTTCTTCAGCTCTTCAGGCGTCGCGAGCGCGCGGCGTAATTTGGCGTAGCGCGTTTCGAGCGACGCATCGAACCCCTTTTGCAACTCGTCGATATCCACGCCGAGCGCCTTTTTGATCGCCGCCTCGGTGTCGCTGCCGTCGGCATACGCCGCGACCAGCGCGCGGAGCTTCGGCTGGCCGTAGGTGTTGACGATGTGCTCGACGACGAGGGAGGCCTGGTAATAGGCGTACGATATCGTCTGCGAGCTGCTGAATCCGGAATTGAGCTCGCGGATCTTGATGACCTGGCCGCGTTCGAGCGCGCGCGCAAACGGAATGTCCATGTCGCGCCCCCAGTCGGGCCGCGCCTGGCGCTCTTCATATACGGAAGTGCCTTCGCTCAGCCACCGCGGCAGGCGGTTGCCCGACAACTGCAGCGTGATCACGTGGGCGATCTCGTGCCACAGCGTTTCGCCCCAGTTGAAGGTCCCGGGTTCGCGCGCGGTCGGCGAATCGAGCGTCACCACGCGGCCGAAGCAGGCGCCGAGGGCGCCAAGCATGCCCGGCAGCCCCAGCGTCCGCACCGCGAAGTCGTCGTGCCGCGGGAACATCTCGATCAGGATCGGCCCCTTCGGCGTGAACTCCCACTTCTTCGACAGCGCCGCCATGGACTCGCGCGCCAGGGCCGGCACGTAGTTCCTCATCACCGGTGACTCGTCCGGCGCCAGCCGGATCACCATGTCACCTTCCGTGATGGTGTCGAACGGCTCGAGGTTGTCCAGCAACTCGAGCAGGTTGTAGGTCATCACGTCCCATCGGTCGATGCGGAACGCCATCTCGAGCATGCGCCGGGCGTTACGCTCGTCACCCGTGCGCATCAGCTGCGCACCAAGGTCCGCGACCGCGCGAATGTTTTCCTTGTCGAGGGCGATCGCCCTGCGCGTGTGCTCCACCGCTTCATCGAAGCGGTAGTAGTGCGCGGTGATCGAGCCCACGATGCGATGAATTTCGCCGTAGGTCGGGTTGATCTTCAGGGCCTCAGCGACGCTCTGCTGATACTCCGCGGTACGACCCTCGACGTAGGCCATCGCCGCGCGCATCGACAACGCCTCGAGGTGGCGTGGATTGAACTCCAGGATCTTGTCGATCGACGCTTTGACGTCGGCCTTCTTGTCCTGGTACACCGCGGTGTCGGCCAGCACCAGCAACGCGCCGAAGTCGTTGGAATTGATCTTGAGCGCCCGCTGCGCGAAGGCAGCCGCCTGCGGCGGGTTCTCATCAGCAAGCGCCCTGGCCATGCCGACCAGCGCGGGGCCGTACTCGGCATCCACCTTCAGCGCTTCCTGGTAGGACTTGGAGGCTTCCGCCTTGGCGTATTTCTCGAGGAACAGGTCGCCCCATTCGGTGTTGACGCGTGGGTCGGTCGGCGCCAGCGCGATCGCTTCGCGGAAGTACTGCTGCGCCTCATCCACGCCACCGAGCGCGCGCGAGGCGCGCGCGAAGCGGAGATAGTCGCGCGCGCTCGGGCTGCCGAGGTCGCGCGACAGGATCACCGAGAGCCCGCGGCGGGCCTCGGTGCGCTTGCCGATCGACAACTGCAACAGCGCGAGTTCGAGCGCCGCGTCTCCGCCTGGATTGGCTGACGCGAACGGCTGCAGCACGGATTCGGCGCGGGCGTAATCGCCGCGCGCGGCGATCGACAGCGCGTGGAACACCGCGATCGCTTCATCCTTCGGAAAGGCCTGCGCCAGCGTCGCGACTTCATCGAAGCGGCCGCCGCGGAACGACTTGTCGGCATTGCTCCGCGCCGAGGTGACGTTGGCCTGCTCGGCCGTGAGGCGCGGCGTCAGGCCGACGGCTGTCAGAGCCACCGCAAGAGCCAGAAGTGTGAGACGACGGGCCATTGAAGGAGTATACCTGCGCAGGTTACGGGTTACGGGTTACGGGTTCCGGGTTGGTGCTATCGGTTAGACGTTCAAATTGCGAGCTCAGCCGAACCAGACCCGTGACCCGAAACCGGTCGCCGGTAACCTTAAAAAAGCGGCCGCCAGGTAAAGAACATCACGGCCACCAATCCCTGGAGTAATACGAACAACCCGATCCAGGCATGGCGATGGCGGGCCGGGATGGCCCCGCCCATCCACAGGAAGACCGGGAACAGGATTGACGTCACTCGTCCCATCGACAGCAGGCCGCCGGCCGACATCGGCGGCAGGATGGTGATGAGAATGAGCGCGGCGAAGCCGACGCCAAATCGCCGGTATACCGGCCAGACGGCGGCGAGCGACAGCAGCACCGCGAGCAGGTAGATCATGTCGATCGACTGGGTGGACGCGTAGTTGTACAGGCCGTTGGCCGCGATGAAGTCGATGCGGTCGGTGACCACCGAGTCGAGGCTGCGATAGACGCGGCCCCACGCCGCGTTCTGAGCGGTCCACGCGAAGGGGTTGCCGGTCAGCCGGTAGATGAACGCCGAGAACATCAGCATCCCGAATCCGGGCGTGGCCGCGACGAGCATGCGCACCATGATCGGCCGCCAGCCGCCGGACGGCAGCGCGATCCGCTTCCGCGTCACATCCCACAACGGCGCGATCACCATCAGCGCCAGCACCACCGACAGCAGCGATCCGTTGGGCCGCGTCAAGCCGCACAGCAATCCCCAGAACGCGGCGCGCCACCACTGCTGCACGTGGAAGTGATACACCGCGCCAAGCAGCGTCAGCAGGAACAGGCTCTCGGTGTACGCGGCGCTGAAGAACACCGCGAACGGATACGACGCCAGCAACATCACCGCCGTCACCGCTTGCTCTTCGTCCTTGAGCAGGCTGCGCGCCAGCCGCAGGAAGTAGGTGAGCGCCACGAAGAACGCGACCAGCGAAATGCCGACGCCGGTCCACAGCATCTGGCGGCCAAACAGCACCGACAGGTAGCGCATCGACATCGGGAACCCTGGGAAGAACGCGATGTTCTGCTGATGGCCCGGCGGCGCGTTGGCGATGTAGGAATATCCCTCGGCGGCGATGCCGAGGTACCAACCAGTGTCCCACCTGGCCGGCAGGTCGAGCAGCTCGTTACCGTAGATGTGCCAGCGGTTCGACGCCTCTGGCGGGAAGCCGATCAACTGCACCGCGAGGAAACCGACCAGGAGCACGCCGAAGCGCGTCGAGAGATGGATCGGAAAGACGATCTTGGTGTCCGGCGATGCCCACCAGCCGCGAACACCATCGATGACGCGCCGGTGCAGCGGCTGCGTGCGAATGATCGCGTGGCGAATCGCGATGGCGGCCAGGCTCCAGATCGCCGGCCGTATCCAGTCGGTGACCGACAGCCGGAACTCGAAGATCCAGATCCGAAACCCGCCGCTGATGGAGACGGAGATGGCAATCAGCGCCATCACCACGGCGATCACGTCAAGCGCGGTCGCCCACTTCGGAAGTCTCATCCGGCGCCTATTTTATTCCGCCTTCGCCAAGGCTACGGCGGACTTCGCGCAAGAATTATTCAGCGCTCCGCCGTCCCAAGGCCCGGTCTTCGATGCGAATACGCGACACCATCAGGCTACCGAAACCGATCGCCGCCATCGTGCCGGTGATCGGAGCCCAGACAATCATCGCCACGCTGACGATCTCGCCGACGACGGCGATGTAATTGGGATGCGAGACGAAGCGGTACGGCCCCGACGTGACGAGCGGCACGCCCGGCAGCACCAGCACGCGGTAACTCCATCGCGATCCAAGCGACGAGATGGCCCAGACCTTGAGCGCCTTGGCGAGCCCAAGCAGCGCGAGGCCGAACATCAGGATGTCCCTGGACGAAGGGCCGGTCAGCGACCCCTCAATTCCCATCGCGATGAACGCCGACGGGTAGGCCCATCGCATCCATCCGATCACGTCGCCGGGCGGCTCGATCGCCCCGCGCGCGCGCAGCAGCTTCTCGTTGAACGCGGAAAGCACGGCCTCCCCCGCCATGATTAGCAGCATCGCGAGAACGGTCAGCGCGGCAATCACCACTGCAGGATTCACTGTTCTCAAGCCCCAAACCCCACGTTCCAAGCCCTAACAATCACCAGCGTATTGAATCACGCGGGTGAACACTGACGGCAATACTCGCGCGGCCGCCGCGGCCGCCGTGACACCTGCAGGAGCAGCCACCAACGATCGTAGAGCGCGGTTGAAACGCCACTTCGCTTGAAAAGCCTCGCGCCGGCGTCGCGCGAGTTCGAGGTGAGCGCGATCGATCGCCATGCCGCCATCGAGCGCCGCCTGCACGATCCCGGCCGCGAGTTCGGCGCCCATCAGCGCGAAGCGCATGCCGTCCCCGGTCATGGGATCGATGAACCCTGCGGCATCACCCGCCAGCAGCAAGCCGGGCTCTCCGGCGACCGGCGTATCGACGGCCATCGGACCAAGCATCACCGGCGCATCGACAGCGCGCGCGCCGGTGAATCGTGGCGACAGTTCCGGATCCGCGCGCACGGCGGCGAGCAAAGACTCCGCCGGCTGCGAGAGCGGCCGATCGGACGACGAGTGGGGTACCACGAGGCAGACGTTGGTGAGCCCGCCGGGCACCGGCGCGACACCGATGTAGTGACCGCGCCGCACATGCATCTCGCCAAGACTGGTCATGCCGGTCACGCCGGTAAAGTAACTGCCGATCGCCCATCGACGCGGACGCAGCGGCTGCCGTGACAGGCCGCGCCCAATCGCCAGCGCGGAGCGCCGCCCGTCGGCGCCGATCACCAGCCGCGCCGGGTGTGAGAGCGCGCGGCCATCGCGGCCGGCCAGTTCGAGTCCCGAGACGCGTCCGTTCGATGTGAGCGCGCCGCGAACAGTCACCTCCTGCTCGAACTGCGCGCCCGCTTCTTCCGCGCGCGCGATCAGCCACCGATCGAGCACCGATCGCGTAAGCGAACGGCCCGCGACACCAGCGCCGTAGGCACCGTCAACGCGCACGCCGCCGGGACCGGTCAGCCGCATGCCATGAATGGGATCGCTGCGCTCGATCAGCCCGGCAACGTCAACATGTCGTTGCAGGACGGCGAGCGCGCCTGGATTCAGCGTGTCGCCGCACAGCTTGTGCCGGGGGAACCGCGCGCGATCGAAGACACGGACCTTCAGGCCCGCGCGGGCAAGAATCGCCGCTGCGAAGGCGCCGGCCGGTCCGGCTCCCGCAATCGCGACATCATCCACAGATGGCGTCTGCGCGCCCGAGCACCAGCGCGCTGTTCTTCGAGCCGAAACCAAGGCAGTTGCACAGCGCCGCTTCCGGCGTTGCCGCCCGGCCCTCGTTCGGAATGAAGTCGAGATCGCACGCCGGATCGGGTTTCGTGAGGTTGATCGTCGGCGGCAAAAAGCCTCGCGACAATGCCAGCGCGGTCGCGACCACGCCGGCCGAACCGCTCGCTCCCTGGGGATGGCCGATCATCGACTTGGTCGACGACCCGGGAATGCGATCCGCCAGCGACCCGAACGCGAGACGGGTGGTGCGTGACTCGATCGCATCGTTCAACTGCGTCGAGGTGCCGTGGTAGTTGATGTAGCCGATCTCCTCCGGCGCGCGGCCGGACTTGGCAATCGCGTCCTGCATGCAGCGCACGATCTGCTCCCCATCGGGATCCATCTGGACGCGGTGATAGGCGTCGCACGTCGACGCATAACCGTCGATGGTCGCGTAGATCCTGGCGCCGCGGGCGCGGGCGCGCTCTTCCAGCTCCAGCGCCATCATCCACGCGCCTTCGCCAAGCACGAAACCGTCGCGGCAGCGATCGAAGGGGCGCGACGCTTCCGCCGGGCGATCGTTGAAGTGCGTCGACACCGCGCGCATGCGGGAGAAGCCGAAGATCATCCCCGGCAGCACGCACCCGTCCGCGCCGCCAGACAGCAGCACGTCATACTCGCCCTGCCGCAACAACATCGTGGCGTAGCCGAGCGCGTCCGTGGAACTGGTGCAGCCGGTCGACAGCACGTGACTGATGCCGCGCAGCCCGAGCGCGATCGAAATCTCGCTCGACACCATCCCGCAAATGCCGATGGCGATCGCATACGGCGTCACCTGCCGGCCGTCATTCTGGAAAAATTCCTTGTACTGCTTCTCGCCGACGTCGATGCCACCGCCGCCGCTGCCGATGATCACACCGGCCTTTGGCTCGGCGAATGACAGTCCCGCGTCGTTCCAGGCTTCACGCGCCGCCACCACGCCGAACAAGGCCGCGCGCGAGTAGCGCTTGGGATCGGCGCGGGTGTCCTTCGGTCCCAGCTCCCCGTCGAGTGCGGCAGCCGCTGAAATGTCGATGGGGGGCACGGGCGCGGCGACCTGGCACGGATATGCC
>DATMJU010000730.1:0-4349 GCA_035553795.1 Vicinamibacterales bacterium | reverse complement strand
ATTCATCTCCTTCTCCATCGTCGACGTCTTCGACGTGGCGAGGACCTTGTAGTCGATCTGGGCGTAGACGGGAACGGACACGAACAACGCGAGAACGAAAATCAGTGAACGCACAAAGCCTCCAATGTCTACGAGTTCCAGAGCCGATTGAGGATGCGAATCAGTCCCGCGCCGCTGACGAGCCACACGACGCCGAATACGAGCGCCTGCGCCGTTTGACCGTAGAGCGCGCTGCCGACGCCGAATAACGTCGCATACACGAACGTGCACCCGAGGACCCAGCCAAGCAACTGGGCCGCAATGCTGTCCGGCGATGATCCGACGCCCGCCTTGGCGGGAATCGGTCCCCATAGCGAGCCGGCCGGCCGGACGAGCTTGTAGAAGCGGATGAGCGTCTCGTCGCTCTCAGGACGGGTGGCAAAGGTGACGCCGATCCACGCGACGGTGGTCGCAAACACCGTCACCAGCAGCGTCGTGTTCGCGTCGACGGCGCTACCCATCTTGCCGGCGATGAAAAAGCCGATCGACACCACGAACGACACCACCATCGCGGCGATCTCGCTCCACGCGTTGATGCGCCACCAGTACCAGCGCAGCAGGTACAAGAGGCCGGAGCCGGCGCCGATCGACAGCAGCAGGTTGAAGCTGCTGCTCGCGGTTTCGAGCAGGAAGGTCATGCCCGCGGCCAGCAGCATCAACGCTGCGGTGACCACGCGGCCCATCATCACGTAGTGACGCTCGTCGGCATCAGTGCGAATGAATCGGCGATAGAGATCGTGGACCAGGTACGACGTGCCCCAATTGAGGTGCGTGGAGATCGTCGACACGTACGCGGCGAGCAGGCCCGCCACCATCAGGCCCAATACGCCTGACGGCAGGAACGTCAGCATTGCCGAATACGCGGTGTCGTGACCGATCAGGTTGCGATCGAGATACGGAAACGCGCGCGCAATGTCGTCAAGCGTCGGGTACACCAGCAGCGAACACAACGCAACGATGACCCACGGCCACGGGCGAATCGCGTAGTGGGCGACGTTGAAGAACAGCGTGCCACCCAGCGCGTCGCGTTCGCTCCTGGATGCGAGGATGCGTTGCGCGATGTAGCTGCCGCCGCCGGGCTCCGACCCCGGATACCACACCGACCACCACGAGATGGTCAGCGGCAGGATCAGGATCGTCAGCGTCAACGGCCAGTTGTTGAAGTCCGGCAGCAGTTGCAGTGTGGACGCCGGCAGCTGCGAGACCAACCCTTCGAGGCCGCCGACTTGGGGCTGTTGCAGCGCGTAGTACGCGGCCGCGCCGGACGCGGTCATCGCGATCACGAACTGGAAGACGTCGGTGATCAGCACACCCCACAGGCCGGCGATCGACGCAAAGGCCACGTTGATGACGGCGCACACGGCCAGCGTCTGCCACATCGGCCAGCCAAGCAGCACGTTGGCGATCTTGGCGGCGGCCAGGTTCACCGTCGACATGATCATGATGTTGAAGAACAGCCCCAGGTAGACAGCGCGGAACGCCCGCACCATCGCCGCCGGCTTGCCTGAATAGCGAATCTCGTAGAACTCGAGGTCGGTCAGCACGCCCGATCGCCGCCACATGCGGGCGTAGAAGAACACCGTGCTCATGCCGGTGAGCAGGAACGCCCACCACACCCAGTTATTGGCGACGCCACCCTCGCGAACGAGATTGGTGACCAGGTTCGGCGTGTCGGTCGAAAACGTGGTCGCGACCATCGATCCGCCGATCAGCCACCACGGCGCCGCGCGGCCGGAGGTGAAGAACTCGGTGGTGCTGGAACCCGCCCGGCGCATCAGGTAAATCGCGGGGGCGAACGACAGGACGATGGAGACGATGACGATGACCCAGTCGAGGGTCGTGAGTTGCACGAGGGGATGATACCGGCGAGTACGCAGGAATTGCAGCAAAAACGGCCATAGTGGTGTCAGTCCCCGTTACAATTCAGTTCCCCGGATGCCTCTCAGCCCCAACACCAGACTTGGTGCGTACGAGATCGTGTCCGCCCTCGGTGCGGGCGGCATGGGCGAGGTTTATCGCGCGCGCGATTCCAGGCTTGGCCGCGACGTCGCGCTGAAGGTCCTGCCACCCGACGTCACCAACGAGCCCGGACGACTCGAGCGCTTCGATCGCGAAGCCCGCGCGATCGCCGCCCTCAACCACCCTCACATCGTCACGATCTTTTCTACTGAAGAAGCAGCGGGTATCCGGTTCTTGACAATGGAGCTCGTTGAAGGCACGACGCTGACGGACCTGGTGATCCCGACCGGGATGGCGGTGCCGCGATTCCTGGACATCGCGATCCAGCTTGCGGATGCGCTCGCGGCGGCGCATCAAAGGCAGATCACGCACCGCGACTTGAAGCCCGGCAACGTGATGGTATCGAACGACGGACGCGTCAAGGTGCTCGACTTCGGCCTCGCGCGTGTCGGCGGGGTTGATGCCGGCGAACAGACGCTGATCGAAACGCTCGCGCCGATCACGCAGCAGGGTGCGATCGTCGGCACCATGCCGTACATGTCGCCCGAGCAGGTCGAGAGCCGGACGATCGATGCGCGCAGCGATCTGTTCTCGCTCGGGGTGATCTTCTACGAGCTGCTGAGCGGGCAGCGACCCTTCAAGGGCGGATCGTCGCCGGCGCTGATGTCGGCGATCCTGCGCGACACGCCGCCGCCGATTGCGGAAACGCGCACCGACGTGCCGGACGCGATCGAACGGCTGGTCGCCAGGCTGATTGAAAAACGTCCCGAAGACCGCGTGCAGACCGCGCGTGATGTGTTCAATGAACTGAAGCACGTGAGCAAGCAGATCGAGTCCGGCTCCTCGCGATCGTCAAGCGTGGGCCGGCAGCCAAGGCCGGCAGCCGTCGCCAATGCGCGGGTCAGCGTGGCCATTCGCGCGTTCGTCGCGCGAGGTACCGACGACGAATCGACGGCGCTGGCGGAATCACTGGGCGATGACATCCGCAGCGGGCTGGCGAAGTTCGGCAACCTGCGAGTGCTCGCGGCATCGCAGGAGGCGCGCTATGTCGTCGAAGGCCAGGTGCGGCGCGCCGGTGGACTGATTCGCGTCAGCTGCTCGCTCACGGATACCCAGTCGTCCGAGCACTTGTGGGCGGAACAGATCGATCGCGATCTTGCGTCCGGCATCTTCGTCCTGCAGGACGACATCACGAGCCGCATCGTGGCGACCATCGGCGACCCCGCCGGCGTGCTCACGCGGTCGATTGCCGCGGCCGCCGCCGATCGCCCCTACGACCAGCTCAGCGTGCTCGAACTGATCGCGCGGTATCACGCGTACACCGAACGCTTCAGGGCCGACGAGCATCTGCGCTTGCGGGACGCCTTCGAGGCTGCGCTCGAGCGCGAAGCGCTGCCGGCCGAAGCGTGGGCGGCGCTGTCGATGCTTTACTGGCAGGAGCTCACCTCGAAGTACAACCCGCTGCCGGACGCGCCTGGACGGCAGCGACGTGCCGCTGAGCGCTCGGTGGAGATCGATCCGCACAACCAGCAAGGTTGGCTGGCGATGGCCTCGTCTCATCGCTACGCGCGGGATCATGCCGCGGTTCGCGCGGCGGTTGATCGCGCGATACGGGTCAACCCGCTGAATGCGGACGGGCTGGCTCACGGCGGACTCCATCTCGCGGGCGCCGGCGATTACGATCGCGCGCTCGAGCTGACCAGCCGTGCCATCGAACTCAAGCCGCACCACCCGGGCTGGTACCACCTGACCACGTGGTGTTCGTGCTTCGCGAAGGGTGACTACGCAGAGGCGCTGCGCGAAGCCAAGCAGATCAGCAACTCGCAGATCCCGCTCGCCGCGGTGGGTGCGGCGGCTGCCGCGGGCATGCTAAACCGGCCGGCGGACGCCCGGCCGGCCATCGACGCCTTGAGGGCTGACGCGCCCGCGCTGCTCGATCCGCGGACCACGCGAGAGGCGTGGTCGATGCGTCTTCTCGATGACACGCTGCTCGATCGGATTGAAGAGGGCTTCCGTCGCGCGTTGCAGATGGTTGACAGCGCCCGGCCGCCATCGTCCGCCTCCGGCGCCGCGCGGCCGGCGGCGATCAGGAGCGGCGACAGCCTGGCGATCGCGGTGCTGCCCTTCACCGATCTCAGCGAGAAGAAGGACCAGGACTGGTTCTGCGACGGCATTGCCGAGGAGATCATGACCGCGCTGGCGCCGTTGCCGGGCCTGCGCGTGGCCGCGCGAGCATCGGCGTTCTCGTTCCGCGGCAAGGCCGACGACCTGTCGGTGATTGCCGACAAGCTGCACGTCGGCACGGTGCTCGAGGGCAGCGTCCGGCGAGCGGGCGATCGCGTGCGCATCAC
>DATMJU010000729.1:0-7723 GCA_035553795.1 Vicinamibacterales bacterium | reverse complement strand
GCGCTTCATCGGCGACGTCGTCGAGACCGACAGCGACACGTACTACCAGCGATGGGCGGGCGTGCAGGTCGGTGAACTGTGCCGCGAGACGTCAGAACATGTCCAGGTGGTGGGACGGGTCACCGATGCCAAGTTCAAGACGCTGGAGCGTGTCTATCACGGCCTCACCGCCATGACCGTGCTCAGCGCGTCGATGCTGATCGTCCTCGCCTACTTCTACCTGGCCAGCTGACGGCTCGCCCGCTCAGCGCGTGTGGCGAATCACGGTGAAGCCCTCATCCTCGGCCGGCGCCTTGAAATGGGAGGCGATCAGGTCGAAGTCCGCGTCGGTCGTCCACGGCGTCCCGGCGGGAAGGTGCGCGCTCCGCGCCTTGAGCTGCGCGCGGCTGACCGCATCCGGCGTGTCCACGTAATGCAGTTCGTGGTCGGCGCCGGCGCGCTCGATGATGTCGCGGAACCACGCGCGCTGGTTGCGCGTGTTACCGGGGAAATCCAGGACCACTGAGATGCCTCGCGTCAGCAGCGTCACGACGTAAGGCGCGAGCGTGCGGTTGATGCGGCCGGAATACTCGAGGTAGGTGGCGACGTTGACGACGGCGGCAGGATACAGCGCGTCGATCCATTCGTCTTGCGAGAACAAGACGGCGTTCTCGCGTTCGGCAAGCTGTCGCGCAAGGGTGGATTTCCCCGCCGCCATCTTGCCGCACAGAAACAGGAGCTTCGCCACGCGGCGCGTCAGCGCATCGTCCAGCTGGCGATGAACATCGCGCCAAACACCAGCGGACCAATCGCCGCATGCTTGTCCGCATTCAGGCGGATGCCTGCAACCGTCAGCATCACGCCGGATGTCGCCAGCAACACCCAGCCAATGACGTCGTCACCGGGGGCGGCGACAGGAGCGCCGATCAGCATGCGGTAGCACAATGCGCCGAGCACGGCGGGGCCAAGCCAATGGCCGGCCTTCAGCAGATCTTCTATTTGGTCGGGCATCGAACTTCTGGGGACCCGACAAGGGTACACGAAATCAGACCGGTGCGGCTACTCCGACG
This sequence comes from Vicinamibacterales bacterium, assembly GCA_035553795.1. Taxonomy (GTDB): domain Bacteria; phylum Acidobacteriota; class Vicinamibacteria; order Vicinamibacterales; family UBA2999; genus 12-FULL-67-14b. The sequence continues at coordinate 6,674 of DATMJU010000729.1, read as the reverse complement.
GCCCGACGCGGCGGCGCGCCCATGCCACCGCATCCGCCACCGCCGGGGTGTGGGTGCTGCGCGCGGCATTCTTGACACCTCGACCCGGGCGATCGAGCGCAGCAACCGCATCACGATCGCCGCTGTTGCCGATGATCACCGCGAGATTTCGCCGCAGCCGCGACAACGGCACGTAGGTCATCGCGCTGCCCTTGATCATCGCGTGCAGCTCATCGTCTGACCGCTCCCACAAGTGCGCGGCCGGAAGGCCGTTGCGCGCCGGTCCCTGCCACACCGGATCGGTTGTGACGGCCGCGCCGAGATTCCACGGGCAGACGTCCTGGCAGATGTCGCATCCCCACGCGTGCTGCCCAATCAGCGCGCGCTTGTCTTCAGGGATTTCGGATTCGGTCTCGATTGTCAGGTAGGAGATGCACCTGGTGGCATCCAACTCGCGGGCGTCAGCGAGCGCTCCGGTTGGACACGCATCGATACACAACGTGCAGGACCCGCATTGATCCACTGCCGGTGCGTCGGTCTCGAGCTCGAGGCTGATCGCAACGCCCGACAGGAACATCCACGAGCCGAGCTCGGGACTGATCACGCAGGAGTTCTTGCCGATCCAACCGACCCCCGCGTGATGCGCGTACACGCGCTCCTGCACCTGGTGCTTGTCCACGAAGTGCGCGGCCTCGAACGGCCGATCGGCATTGGCCCGCATCCACTCGATCAGCTCGAGCAGCCGGTCTTCGATGACCTTGTGATAATCCTGCCCACGCGCATAACGGGCGACCTTGACCGCCCCCTTCCCTGATCCCTGATCCCCGATCCCTGATCCCTGATCCCCGATCCCCGATCCCCGGACAGTGTTATAAACCGTCCCCATCACGATCACGGACTTCGCTGACGGCAGGTAGTTGCGGATGTCGGCGCGCACGGGGGCCGACTTCTCCATGTAGTCCATTTCGCCCGCGTAGCCGCGCGCGAGCCACTCCTCTAAGAATTTGAGTTCGGGGAAAGCGGCGGCCGGGGAAATGCCGCACAGGTCGAAGCCGAGCTCGGCAGCGCGTAACTTGATCGCAGCCGAGCCCAGCATCCGGTTACTGACTCTTCTTCACGAGCTGTCGCAACACATACGGCAGGATGCCGCCATGCGAGAACGCGACAATCTCTTCCGGCGTGTCGATGCGCGCCATCACCGTGAACGACTTCGTCGACCCGTCATCCGCGGTCGCGGTGACGGTAACGTCGGCGCGCGGCTTGAGCGCGGCGCCGGCGCCGGCAAAGGAGAACGTTTCCCGGCCGGTGAGACCGTGGGTGGTGGCGTTCTCGCCCGTCTTGAACTGCAGCGGCAGCACGCCCATGTTCACGAGGTTGCTGCGGTGAATGCGCTCGTAGCTCTCGGCGATCACGGCCTTCACGCCGAGCAGCATCGTGCCCTTCGCCGCCCAGTCGCGCGATGACCCCGAACCGTATTCCTTGCCGGCGATCACCACCAGCGGCACTCCGGCCTCCTGGTACTTCATCGCCGCGTCGTAGATCGGCATCACTTCGCCGCCAGGCAGGTAGGCGGTGACGCCGCCTTCGATGCCAGGGACCATCTGGTTCTTGATGCGCGTGTTCGCGAACGTGCCACGCATCATCACTTCGTGATTGCCTCGGCGCGCGCCGTAAGAATTGAAGTCTTTCGGATCGACGCCGTGCGCAACCAGGTACTTGCCGGCCGGGCTGTTTGCCTTGATGTTGCCCGCCGGGGAGATGTGATCGGTCGTGATGCTGTCGCCGAGCACCGCCAGCGCGCGGGCATCGCGAAGATCCTTGAGCGGCGCCGGCGTCATCGACAGGCCTTCGAGGAATGGCGGCTTGCGCACGTAGGTCGAGTCGCCTTCCCAGTTGAAGTTCGCGCCGGTCGGCACCGGCAGCTTCTGCCAGCGCGCATCGCCCTCGAACACGCTCGCGTATTGCTGACGGAACGCCTCTGACGTGACGGCGTGCAGCATCGCCTGCTGAATTTCCTGTTCGGTCGGCCACACGTCCTTCAGGTAGACCGGCTTGCCATCCTTGCCGGTGCCGAGCGATTCAGTGCTGATGTCGATGTTCATCGACCCGGCCAGCGCGTACGCCACGACCAGCGGCGGCGACGCCAGGTAGTTCGCGCGCACATCCTGCTGGATGCGGCCTTCGAAGTTGCGGTTGCCGCTCAACACCGACGCGACGACGAGGCCGCGCTCGTTGATCTCGGCCGAGATCTCGTCCGGCAGCGGACCGCTGTTGCCGATGCACGTCGTGCAGCCGTAGCCTACGAGGTTGAAGCCCAGCTGATCGAGGTACGTGTCGAGCCCGGCCTTCTTCAAATAGTCCGTGACGACCTTGGATCCCGGAGCGAGGCTGGTCTTGACCCACGGCTTGCGGGTCAGCCCACGCTCGACGGCCTTCTTGGCGACGAGGCCGGCGCCAATCATCACGCTCGGGTTCGACGTGTTGGTGCAGCTGGTGATCGCGGCGATCACAACGGAGCCGTGTTCGAGCTGCGTCTCGGTCGCGACGGCGGTGCCGCCCCCGCTTGCCTTCACACCCTTCTTCAGTTCTTCGAGGGCGGCTGCAAACGACGGCTTCGCCTTCGACAGCGACACCCGGTCCTGCGGACGGCGCGGACCGGCCAGGCTCGGCACAACCGACGACAGATCGAGTTCCATCGTTTCGCTGTAGGTGGCTTCCGGTGAGTCCGGCGTGCTGAACAGCCCCTGCGCGCGCGCATACGCTTCAACCAGCGCGATCTGCTTGGCGTCGCGGCCGGTCAGGCGCAGGTATTCGAGCGTCATGTCGTCGATCGGGAAGATCGCGACGGTTGATCCGTACTCGGGACACATGTTGCCGAGCGTCACGCGATCGGCAATCGTCAGGTTCGCGAGGCCGGGACCGAAGAACTCGACGAACTTGCCGACCACGCCCTTCTTGCGAATCGCTTCGGTGATGGTCAACACGAGGTCGGTCGCGGTTGCGCCTTCGGGCAACTTGCCCTTCAAGCGATACCCCAGCACCGGCGGAATCAGCATCGAACTGGGCTGTCCCAGCATCGCGGCCTCGGCCTCAATACCGCCAACGCCCCAGCCGACGACGCCAAGGCCGTTGACCATCGTGGTATGCGAGTCGGTGCCGAACACGGTGTCGGGATACGCGAACAGCCCGCCCTCCGCCTGTTCGAGGCACACGACGCGCGCGAGGTACTCGATGTTGACCTGGTGCACGATGCCCGTCTCGGGCGGCACCACGCGGAAGTTGCGGAACGCTGTCTGGCCCCATCGCAGGAACACGTAGCGTTCGCGATTGCGGTGGTATTCGAGATCGCCATTCAAGGCGAGCGCGTTCGCGGTGCCGAAGTGATCGACCTGCACCGAGTGATCGATGACGAGTTCGACCGGCTGCAGCGGGTTCACCTTCTGCGGGTCGCCGCCGAGGGCGACGATGCCGTCGCGCATCGCGGCGAGGTCGACGACGCAGGGCACGCCGGTGAAGTCCTGGAGCAGGACCCGCGCCGGCATGAATGACATTTCTTTCTCGCCGATCGTCTTCGGATCCCACGCGGCCAGCGCGCGAATGTCCGCGGTCTTCACGAACGCGTTGTCTTCGCGGCGCAAAAGGTTCTCGAGCAGGATCTTGAGCGAGTAAGGAAGCTTGGCGACGCCCGGGAACTCTTTCTCGAGGGCGGGGAGGCTATAGATACTGACGGTATCAGTGCCGACGGTTAATGGCGTTTTGGTCTTGAAGGTATCAAGGCTGGACATGGTCAACTCGTCATTCTATCAAGGAACGCTTTCACCACCTGGAACGGATCCTGTCGCAGCGCGTCCACGGCGTAGTTCATGCCGCGCATCTCAGCGTCGGATATCGCGCCCTCGAGCCGCCTCAGCGCGCCGGCCGCTTCGGGGTGGCGCAGAAGGAACGCGGACCGCACCAGTGGCACAGCTTCATAGACCGGGAAATACCGGCGGTCGTCCTCGAGCACGCGCAGGTTGAGCGCCTCGATCTGCCCGCTGGTCATGTCCCCGGCCGTCACGTCGATCTCGCTGGCGGCGACGGCCCGGTAGATCAGGTTGAGGTCCATGGTTCGCGGCTGCCCGGCGAATCTCAGCCCGTAGGCGGACGCCAGGCCGGTGAACCCGTCCGGCCGCTCCAGGAATTCGTAGCCGAAGCCGGCACGCGCGCCGTCGAACTTGTTGAGGTCCCCAATTGTCTTCAGTCCCAGCCGATCCGCATCGGCAGCGCGCACCAGGATGGCGAAGGTGTTGTTGTAGCCAAGCCGAGGCAACGCCGCGATGCCCAGGGCCGCGTAGCGATCGCGAATCGTCGTGAAGACGGCAGCGGCGTCGGTTGACGCCGGTTGATCGAAGATCGCCGTTAACGACGTGCCCGAGTACTCCACATAGGCATCGATGCCGCCGCTGACGAGCGCCTGGTGCGCAATCGCGGTCCCGCCAAGGTTGAAGCGCCGCTCCACGTTGAGGCCTTGTCGTTCCAGCACCTGCGCGACCAGCTCGCCGAGCACGATCTGCTCAGTGAAATTCTTCGAGCCGACGATCACATCGCGGCGACTACCGAGACCGGAGGCCCACATCGACGCGCCAGCGGCCGCCACGAACATCGCGAGCAGTGCCACGGCAACGCGCGGCGAACGCCGGCGCGGGTCAGCCAGACGCCCCGCCAGTGCAAGCGCGCCGTCTCCAAGCAGCGCCAGCACCGCGGCCGGAATCGCGCCTGCCAGGATCACGGTTGAATCCACCATCGCCAGCCCGCGGAAGATGTAGTCGCCGAGACCACCCGCGCCAATCGCCGACGCGATCGTCGCTGTGCCGACGCCGATCACGACCGCGACGCGAAGCCCGGATACGATCGAAGGCAATGCAAGCGGCCACTCGACCTGTTGCAGGACCTGACGCGGCGTCAGCCCCATGGCCACTGCGCACTCGATCACCGACGCAGGAACACCCTGAATGCCGGTTACGGTGCCGCGCAGCACCGGCAGTACGGCATACAGCGTCAGTGCGACCAACGCGGTGCGTGTGCCGATGCCGCCGATGAACGGCAACGGGATCAGAAACCCGAATAGCGCGAGGCTCGGAATGGTCTGCGCGAGGTTCGCCAGCGCGACGATCGGCTTCGCGACCGACGGCCGTCTCGCGGCCAGCACGCCAAGCGGGATGCCAACCGCCGCCGCGATCGCCGTGGAGGCCAGCACCAATACGACGTGCTCCCCCATTCGCGCGACAAATTCTTCGCGATGCGACGCGATGAAGGAAACCAGCTCGCTCATCCGCGCCTCGGCAGGACCATGGCCGCCACTCGCGGGTCGGTCGACGCCAACACCGCCGCCGGCGTGTCACACAGGATGATTCTTCCGTCGTGAAGCACCGCGATGCGATCGGCCAGTGCCTCAGCCTCGGCGAGATCGTGCGTCACGAGCACCACCGTTCGCTGCAATGTCGATTGCACGCGTCTGAACTCCGCATGCAGTTCCGCTCGCGTGATCGAGTCGAGCGCGCCAAATGGCTCGTCCATCAAAAGCACGGGGGGATCCGCGGCGAGCGCGCGCGCCAGTCCAACGCGCTGCCGCTGGCCTCCCGCGAGTTCGTCCGGCCAGCGCCCTCGATACACAGCAGGCTCGAGATCGACCATCGCGAGCAGTTCATCGATCCGCGAGGCGACGCGCGCCTCCTCCCACAGCAATAACCGCGGGACGATGCCGATGTTCGCGGCGACCGTCATGTGCGGGAACAATCCCGCATCCTGGATCACGTAACCGATGCGGCGCCGCAGCGCGATCGGGTCCCATACGGTTGTAGGCTGGCCTTCGACGATGACCTGCCCGGCATCAGGCTCGAGGAGACGATTGATGAGACGCAGCAGCGTGGTCTTGCCCGAGCCGCTGCGGCCGACGAGGGCGACGGTCTCGCCTGCGGCGATGCGCAGCGACACGTCGCGCAGAACGGCGCGGCCTCCACGCCTCACGGACACGCCGGTGAGTTCGACGGCGCTGTTAGAGTCCAATGAATGCAGACAACGAGAGCGATGGGTACGCGCGCATCTTGTCTTCGAAGTCGATACCCTTCCGCCGCAGGTTCAGTCGCACGTCGCCGCGGAGGCCGAGCGCTTTCGATGAAGCGCCGCCGCCGCGCAGCCAATACCTCGCGCCCACACCCGCATGGTAGATCTGCCCGGTCTCGGCGAGCGTGCGATCTTCGTGGAGCTGCCGCAGGTATCCCCCGCCGGCGCCAACAAACGTGGCGACGCGGCGCCCCGCCAGGACCGGCAACTGCCACGTCAGTCCGGCTTCGAACTGGTATTGCTGCAGCTTCTCTCCCGGCAACTCCTGCGACGGCGCTTCGGCATCGCCGCTGATTTCGACCGCCACCCGCGGGTTCGCAAACGTCGCGCTGCCCTCGAGGGCCAGACTCCGCGACAACGCAAAACCAATCCGGAGCAACGGCGCCGTCGCCGGCGTGACCCGCGACTTCGCGGTGAACAACGTGAACGGCGTCGCTGACGCGCCAGGCCCATTACCGCGCAGTTGCGCCGTTGCATCACCCACGTCATAGCCGCCGGACCGCACGACAGCCGCCCCGATCGTGAAGTGCCCCCGCCGCAACCCGGGCCCCTCCTGCGCAACCGCAACTGCCGGAAGCAGCAGCAACCCCAGC
>DATMJU010000728.1:0-14077 GCA_035553795.1 Vicinamibacterales bacterium | reverse complement strand
GAGATAGGCCGATGCGCGACGAACCGCGTCCATGCCAGGCACCGAGACGCCAACCGTCTCCGGCCGGCATCGCTTGCAGGCGCGGAAACCTGCCTGTTTCGCCTCGACGGTGGTATCGAAAAACCGGACCCGATCGGCGCGCGGCCGCCGGCTCGGGCAGCTCGGCCGGCAGAAGATCCCGGTCGACGTCACGCCGTACACAAACGTGCCGTCCGCAGCCGCATCCCTCGACGCCAGTGCCTTCCACCGCAAGTCCAGCCCGGTCATGTCCAGTAGTTGATCGTGCATCATGTGGCGAAAGTACGCCATTGGTCAGGGCCTTTACGATCCGCCGCTTGCGTTCAAAACCTGTCACCCGCTATACCCGGCACCTGGCACCCGGCACCCGGAACCCTGACCCAGGAACCCGGAACCCGGAACCCGGAACGAGCACTCAGGCACAATAGGCACCTCATGATGCGGCGACTCCTTCGCGGAATGGTGGTGCTCCTCCTTGTCGCCCTGGTCCTCATTGTCGGGGGCGGCGTTTACGCCCGATCGCAAGTACGCGCCAGCCTGGCGCAACTCGAGGGTGCGGCGACCATCGCCGGACTCGGCGCCGATGTCCGCGTTGAACGTGACTCGCTCGGCATGCCGACCATTCACGCCGCGTCGCGTGAGGATGTGGCGCGCGCGCTCGGCTTTCTGCACGCGCAGGATCGTTTCTTCCAGATGGATCTCCAGCGCCGCCAGCCGGCCGGTGAGCTTTCAGCGCTCGTCGGCCCGCGCGCGCTCGATGTTGATGAAGAGATCCGCGTGCATCGCTTCCGCAACGTGGCGAAGCGCGCGCTTGAACTCACCGAACCCTCGTATCGCCGCATTCTCGAGGCCTACGCTGAAGGCGCCAACGCCGGACTGAACGCCCTCGGCGCCGCGCCGTTCGAGTACCTGGTGCTGCGCGCCACGCCAGAGCCCTGGCTGCCCGAAGACTCGTTGCTCACCTTGCTCGCGATGTTCAACACGTTGCAGGGACGGCAAGCCACCTTCGAACGCTCGCACGGCGCCCTGCGCGACACGCTGCCCGAGCCGATGTTCAGGTTCCTGTCGACGGTGGGATCCGAGTGGGAAACGCCGGTTATTGGTTCTCCTGTCGAGCGGCCGCCAATCCCCGGTCCTGAAGTCTTTGATCTCCGAAACGGACGGGGCACGGAGGCACAGAGGCACGGAGCGGCACTGGGAAGAGATCAAAGGGAAGCCCTTCGTGTCTCCGCGTCTCCGTGGCCCGTACGCGAACCAGTTGGAGAAGAAGTATCAATAATCGGTAGTAACAACTGGGCGGTTGACGGCGCGCATTCGGCGAGCGGCGCCGCGATGGTCGCCAACGACATGCATCTCACCATCGCGGTGCCGATCATCTGGTACCGCGCCTCGTTTGCGGTTGGTGGTGAGCGCATCACCGGCGTCACGCTGCCAGGCATTCCCCCTCTCGTCGCCGGCAGCAACGGTCACGTGGCGTGGGGACTCACCAATACCGGCGGCGACTGGAGCGACCTGGTCCGCATCGAGCCCGACCCGCGCGATCCCACGAAGTACCTGACGCCCGAGGGTCCCAAAGCCTTCGACGTGTTCCAGCAAACCATCGCCGCAAAGGGCGCGGATTCACGGACCTCAACCGTTCGCAGCACGATCTGGGGTCCGATCGTGTGGAAAGACGCGCGTGGCCACGAGTACGCGCAGCACTGGATCGCGCACGACGCGGCGACGCTGTCTGGAGACATTCTAGGTCCCGAGCGCGCGCGCTCGGTCGACGACCTGCTCGTCGCCATCGCCGGCCTCGGCATGCCCAACCAGAACGTCACGATGGCGGATAAGTCCGGGCGCATCGCCTGGACAATCGGCGGAGCAATCCCGCGACGCACCGGCTATAGCGGAATGACGCCGGCGTCGTGGGCCGACGGCTCGCACAAGTGGGATGGTTACCTCACCGACGCCGAGTTTCCCCGCATCGTTGATCCGCCGGACGGCCGGATCTGGACGGCGAATTCTCCGGTGGTCGGCGACGAGATGCTCGCGACGATCGGTGAGGGTGGATTTGCGGACGGCATTCGCGCGCGGTTGATTCGCGATCGCTTGATGACGATCAACAAGGCGACGCCGAAGGACATGCTCGATGTGCAGCTCGACGACCGCGCACTGTATCTCGAGCGTTGGCGCAAGCTGCTGCTCGACTCCATCCCGCCTCCCGGATCAGGACTCTCCGCGCCCGGCGCCGGAGATCGCGCCGAGTTCAGGAGGCTGATCGACAGCACGTGGACCGGCCGCGCTTCACCAGATTCGGTGGCGTATCGACTCGTGAAAGAGTTCCGCACGTTGTTCGTCGGCCGCGTGATGATGTCGCTGATCGCGCCGGCGGCCGCGGTGGATCCCGCCATCGATAATCTGCGCCTGCAGCGCGGCGAAGGCCCGGTGTGGCAGATCCTCACCGAGCGGCCCATGCACTTGCTCGATCCCAAGTACCGCTCCTGGGATGAAGCGATCCTTGATGGCGTTGACGCCACCATCGCGAAGCTCACCGAGGGCGGCACCTCGCTCCGCGATCGCACCTGGGGCGAGGCCAACACCGCCGAGATCCGTCATCCTCTCGCCGGCGCGATTCCGTTCTTCGGCCGTTACCTCAATATGCCCGGCGATCCGTTGCCCGGCGACATCTACACCCCGCGCGCGAGCACACCGCGCACCGGGCCGTCTGAACGCATGGTCGTCTCACCCGGCCGCGAACAGGAAGGCATCCTGCACATTCCAACCGGCCAGAGCGGCCACCCGCTCTCACCGCACTACGGCGATCAATACCGCGCATGGCTCAATGGCGACGCCACGCCGTTCCTGCCTGGCGCAACGGTGACAACTCTGACGCTCACACCACGCAAATGAACGACATCAACCGCCGCGACTTCCTGAAGATGAGCGGCGCCGCCGCTACGCTCGGCTTGCCCGCGAAATCTCCCTTACCCGCCCCACCAGCCATGCCGGCCCCGATCGAACTCGTCAGGATCGGGATGGTCGGCATCGGTCTACAGGGCGGCTCGCACCTCGAAAACTTTCTGAAGATCCCGGGATGCCGCGTTACAGCGGTCTGCGACGTGCGCGAGGAACGCACGACCTGGGCGAAGCAGCGGATCGTCGCGGCCGGTCATCCGGAGCCCACCGTCTTCGCGCGCGGGCCACGCGACTTCGAACGCCTCTGCGAAACACAGGATCTCGATCTCGTGTTCACGGCGACTCCGTGGGAATGGCACGTGCCGGTGATGCTCGCGGCGATGAAGGCAGGCAAGCATGGCGCGACCGAAGTGCCGGCCGCCATGACGGTCGATGACTGCTGGGCGCTGGTCGAGGCCGCGGAGAAGCATTCACGTCACGCCGTGATGATGGAGAACTGCAACTACGACCGCCCCGAAATGATGGTCCTCAACATCGTGCAGAAGGGATTGCTCGGCGACGTGCTGCACGCCGAAGGCGGATACCTGCACGACCTGCGGGAGATCAAGTGGGAGAAGAAGGACGAAGGCCTGTGGCGGCGCGCGTGGTCACGCAAGCTTGACGGCAATCTGTATCCGACCCACGGGCTCGGTCCAGTCGCCAACTGTCTCGACATCAATCGCGGCGACCGCCTCGACTACATGGTCTCGATGAGCGGACCCTCGCGCGGACTGCAGGATTGGGCGCGCGAGCACTTTCCCGAAGGCTCGCCCGAGCGCCAGGAGCGATTTGTGCTCGGCGACGTGAACACCAGCCTGATCAAGACCGCCCTCGGCAAGACCATCGTCGTGCAGCACTGCACCAACTTGCCGCGTCCCTACAGCCGCATCCACGCAGTTCAAGGCACGAAGGGGATGTTCCAGGGCTATCCGAATCGCCTTTACATCGAGGGTCGCGGCACACCCCATCGCTGGGTTGATGCGGCAACCGTGCGGGATGAGTTCGATCACCCGCTGTGGACCGCGATTGAAAAGCGCGCCGCCGGCGCCGGCCACGGTGGCATGGACTACATCGAAGACTTCCGCCTGATTCAATGTCTGCGCGAAGGCACGCCGACTGACATGAATGTCTACGATGCTGCGGCGCTGAGTGCGGTGGTCGAGTTGAGCGTGAAGTCGACGGGCAATCGAAGCCGCACCGTGGAATTTCCCGACTTCACCCGCGGCCGCTGGCGCACCAATCCCAAGCTGCGGATCGGCGGCCAGTTGATGGCGTAGGCGATCAGAATTTTCGGACGATGTTGATCATCGGGATCAGGACGGTGTCTTCGAACAGTGGCAGCACGAGCCCGATGTCCGCCGACAATTTCTCGCCGAAGAACCGCACGCCGCCGCTGACGAACCCGCCGCCCTTGAAGAGATAGTTTTCTGAGACCAGCTTCATCCGTCTGCTGACGCGGTGTTCGCCACCGATCATCACCACCCCCGCTCCCGCATCGTCGTCGTCGCGGTACTCGTCGCCGGTCCATCGCGCGTAGGCGTACCCGCCGCCGAGCGAGATCGCGGAGTCTGTGCTTCCATGCGTCACCACGCCGTAAGCGATACCCACGTTGGCGTCGTCATCGATGTTGAGAAAGTGCATCGCCCCCACCGAGGCTGATGTGCGGCCTCGTTGAAACACCTGGAGCTTGGGTGTGAACCAGTACGGGCGCTCGAAGTCGCCGAACACGAGCGGCGTGCCCGCGCCGATCGATAACCGGTCGGTGATACCCACCTGTACGAACGGCAACAGCACCTCGTAGACGCCGAAGTACACCTCGCCCTTCTTCAACGATCGGCCCGTGGGGCCAAAGAACAAGCGCGTGGCATTCGGATCCTCGTTCCACAGCTCTCCGTTCACCACGCGACCGGTGACTGGTTTCAGCGAACGAACCGACCCAACCTCAACGGTCATCTCGACACCGGACGAAGTGCGGAACACGAATCGATTACCCTCGAGAGACACGACACGACCAATCACCGACGATCCGTCGTTCAACTCCAACTCCTGCGTCACGTCGGCCGCGGGTATTTCGATGGCGGGACGTGCCGGCTGCGTCGCCTGTTCCGCGCCCGAAGAAGCCACGAGCAGCGCCGCGAGAAGAAGACCTGTCATACAACCAACCTCCATAGCCTCAACAATGGCGCGACGGCCATCGAGGAGTCCTGAGAGGTCGATGAGGAATGGCTGAACTTATGAGGCGCGGGCGGCGAGCTTGGCGAACAACGCCTGTTTTCCGGCGTGATTCCGCACGGCGGCCAGCATCGGATCGATTGGGATGATCCACCCGGCAGGTCCTGCCGGTGCAGTCGTGAGCAGGCGGTCGAGTCCGGCAACGGCTTGATCGAGCTCGCCCCGGACGATGAGCGCGCCCGCCGAAACCAGCGCCGCCTCGGCGTCGCGCCCACGGCGCGTCAGCTCCACGATCGCCGCTTCGAGGGCGGTGCGTGACGCCGCGATGGCGTCTGAGTTTCCCGATCGCATCGCAATCGCGTAGGTTCCGACCTGCGCCTTCTGGTGCGACGCATCCTGCGCGAGCGCCTGCGCAAACGACGCTGACGCGCCTTGCAGATCATCCTTCGCAAGCTTCACGAATCCCGACGCGACGTGCGCGTTCAGCGCAAACTCGCGCGCGTAGACGTGATCGGACGTGGCGGCTGAAATCTCTTCGTCAAAACTCGCGAGCGCCGCTTCATGGTCGCCGGCCGCGGCCTTGATCAGTCCGAACATCCAGTGATGCCCGACCGCTCGAAGCGGTGTGTGATCCGCGTGCTGACGCCGCTGCGACTCGGCGCCAATCGCCGCTTCCTGTTCGGCGCGCGCATTGGAACCGCGTGCCACGAAGACCATGCACGCGAGCATGCGAGCGGGTGCAAACTCCGGCATCAGCGCCAGGGCGCGATCGACGGATCGCAGACGCTCCTCGCCCCAGGACCCGTAGGCGAGGCGGTAATGATGGCGCCAGTTGTTCGGCTCGAGCGCGGTGGCGCGCCGCGCGGCCGCCTGGCCCTCTTCGGACTTCCCCCCGGCGCTCAACAAGTAGCCGAGCACTGCCCATCCTTCACCGAGCGAGGGATCGAGCACGGTCGCTTCGCGCGCCGCCTGCATCGCGCGCTCGAGCAACGTCCGGTCGGGCGCGCTGCCAAACCGCGTCTTCTCGTACTGCAGCAGGTAGCCGTTGGCGAGGCCGGCGTGCGCCGGCGCATAGCGTGGCAGTTCGCTGACGGTGCGCTCAAACGCGTTCACCGCTTCGTCCAGTTTCGACGCATCAAGCGTGTCGAGCGCCAAACGGCCCTTGACCCACTCCTGGAACGGATCCGTCGCGGGCGAGGCCACGCTCTCGCCGACGAACTGGTAGCCGCGACGCGAAGCGGTGGCGAGGTACTTTGGCGCGGACGCGTCGTCGCCGATCGCTTTCCGGATGTCGGCAATCGCTCGCGTCAGCGTGTTCTCGGTCACGTTGACGTCCGGCCAGAACCGCTCGAGCAGTTCTTCCTTCGTCACGATCTGTCCAGCCCGAGAGACGATGAAGGCGAGGATCTCCACCAGGCGTGGAGAAAGATCGACCGGTTCCTGTTCCTTTGTCAGCAGCCACGTCCGCGGATCGATCTGGAACGATCCGAAGCGGATCATCAGAGCACGTTCCTGGCCGCGAGCGCTTTCGCCGCGGCCTCGTCCACCGTCTCGCCGAGCGCGGTAATGTGCCCCATCTTCCGCCCGACGCGCGGCTCGCCCTTGCCGTACAGATGCAGCTTCACGTCCGGCATGGCGAGCGCGGCGGCCCAGTCAGGCTCGCCATCCACCCACAGGTCGCCAAGCAGGTTGACCATCGCGGCCGGCTTGATCTGCGACGTATCGCCGAGCGAGAGACCGCAGACCGCGCGCACCTGCTGCTCGAACTGCGACGCCACGCACGCATCGATGGTGAAGTGGCCGGAGTTGTGCGGCCGCGGCGCGATCTCGTTGACCAGCACGCGCCCGTCGCTGGTGACGAAGAACTCGACGCACAGCACGCCCACGTAAGCGAGGTCCTCGAGCACACGATGCGCGAGGTGCACGGCTTCGCTCGCGACGGCCTCCGGCACGCGCGCCGGTGAGACCGTCAGGTCGAGGATGTGATTGCGGTGCACGTTCTCGACCGCGCCATAGTGCGCGAACTGCCCGTCGAGGCCACGCGCCGCGATCACCGAGATCTCGTGCGTGAAGTCGACCACCTTTTCGATGATCGCTTCCTGGTGGCCGATCAGCCCCCATACGCGTTCGGCATCTTCGATGCGATTGATGCGGTGCTGGCCCTTGCCGTCGTAGCCGAAGGCGGCGGTCTTGACGATCGCCGGCAGGCCCACGGTGCCCAGGCCGACGGCCAGCTCGTCGAGCGACTGCGCTTTCGCAAATGGCGTGACGGGATATCCGCGATCGGCGAGGAACGCTTTTTCGCGGGCACGCTGTTGCGTGATGTGCAGCGCCGATCCGCTCGGGCGCACCGGCACGATCTCGGCGGCCGCCGCCGCCGCGTCGGTCGCGACGTTCTCGAACTCGAACGTCATCACGTCCACGCCACGCGCGAACGCGCGGATCGCCTCGATGTCGTCGTACTCGGCGCTGACTTCGAGATCCGCGACCTGGCCGGTCGGCGTGTCGACGCCGGGCGAGAGGGTGTGGACGCGGTAGCCCAGGCGCCGCGCCTCGAGCGCGAGCATGCGGCCCAGTTGTCCGCTGCCCAGCACGCCGATGGTCGCGCCGGGCAACACGATCCGGTTCACGGAAGCGTGTCCTGCCGCACCTTGTCGGTCTGCTCGGTGCGGAACGTGCGCAGCCGTTCGCGCAGTTCGGGCCGTGACGTGGCGAGGATCCCGATCGCGAGCAGGCCGGCGTTGATCGCGCCGGCTTTACCGATCGCCAGCGTGCCGACCGGCACGCCGCCGGGCATCTGCACGATCGACAGCAGCGAGTCGAGGCCCTGCAGTGCGGCACTCTGCACCGGCACGCCCAATACCGGCAACACGGTATGCGAGGCGACCATGCCCGGCAGGTGCGCGGCGCCGCCGGCGCCGGCGATGATCACCTGGATGCCGCGCGCTTCGGCGCCCTGGGCGAACTCCGCCATCCACACCGGGGTCCGGTGGGCGGAGACGACCTGCTTTTCGAAGGGGACGTTGAACTTTTCGAGGGTCTCCGCCGCGTGACACATCGTGTCCCAGTCGGACGTCGAACCCATGATGACGGCTACAAGCGGTTTGTCGGTCACAATCGGAAACGCCGAGTATAACAACTCTCAACTGCAAACTGTCGCCTGTAAACTGTTGACTGCTTATGGAGTGGCTCAACTATCACCACCTGCTGTACTTCTGGACCGTGGCGCGAGAGGGCACCATCGCGCGCGCCAGCGAGGAGCTGCGGCTCGCGCAGCCGACGATCAGCGGACAGATCCGCGTCCTCGAAGATCAGCTCGGCGAGAAACTGTTTCAGCGCTCCGGCCGCAACCTCGTCCTGACGGACATGGGGCGCCTGGTGTTTCGCTACGCCGACGACATCTTCGGTCTCGGCCGCGAGCTGATGGATACGCTCAAGGATCGCCCGACCGGGCGGCCGGTGCGCTTCCAGGTCGGCGTCGCCGATGAGGTCACGAAGATCATCGCGTATCGCCTGCTCGAGCCCGCCATGCATCTCGAACAGCCGGTGCACATCGTCTGCCGCGACGGCGCGGCGGAACGACTGCTGACGGATCTGGCAACGCACAATCTCGACCTGGTGATCGCCGACACGCCGATTCCCCCGGCGATCAAGGTCAAGGCCTTCAGCCACCCGCTCGGGGAGACGCCGGTGTCGGTGTTCGGCACGCCGAAGCTGGCGGCCGCGCGACGCAAGAATTTTCCGAAGTCCCTCGATGGCGCGCCGTTCCTGGTGCCGACGGTCGGCAAGACGCTGCGCCGCACGCTGGACCAGTACTTCGAGCAGCAGGGTCTGCGGCCGCGCATTGTCGCCGAGCTCGACGACAGCGCGCTGCTGACCACGTTCGGGCAGGCCGGCGCCGGCTTGTTCGTTGCGCCGACCGTCCTCGAAAAGGAGGTCATGCGCCAGTTCGGTGTGACCGTGGTGGGACGGTTGGCTGAGGTCCGCGAGCGCTACTTCGCGATTTCCGTGGAAAGACGCCTGAAGCATCCCGCGGTGATTGCCATCTCCGCCGCCGCCAACGAGATGCTGGGGGGCCAGAAGAAGAAATCAATCTAAGCCGCCCGCGGCCCCGGGGAGTCATAGAATCGGTGGATATGAATCGGTGGATCTCACTCTCGGCGTTGATCCTGGCCGCGTCCGTATCCCTTGGCGCGCAGCAGCCCGCGGCCTTGTCCGTGCCCTTCACGCAGTTCAAGCTGCCGAACGGCCTGAACGTAATCCTGCACCGAGACACGAGCGTGCCGGTGGTCTCCGTCAACATCTGGTATCACGTCGGCTCCGGCCACGAGCGGCCCGGACGCACTGGCTTCGCGCACCTGTTCGAGCACGTGATGTTCGAAGGCTCGATGCACGTGCCTGAGGGTTCGTTCGACACGTGGCTCGAAGCGGCCGGCGGCAACAACAACGGCTCGACGAGCAACGACCGCACCAACTACTACGAGGATCTGCCGAACAACGCGCTCGAACTCGCGCTGTTCCTCGAGTCGGATCGCATGGGCTTCCTCCTCGACGACAAGGCGCCGGACAAGATCAACGGCCAGCGCGACGTCGTCAAGAACGAGAAGCGGCAGAGCGTGGACAACCAGCCGTACGGCCAGGCGTTCATCGAGCTGCCCGCGATGATGTATCCGGCCGGTCATCCATATAGCTGGTCGACGATTGGATCGATGGAAGACCTCACCGCGGCAAGCTTCGAGGACGTGGCGCGATTCTTCCGCACCTACTACGTGCCGTCGAATGCCAGCCTCGTGATTGCCGGCGACATCGATGTCGCGGCCACGCGCAAGCTTGTGGAGAAGTGGTTCAGCGACGTGCCGGCCGGCAAGCCTGTGCCCGCATTGACCGCGCCGACGCCGGTGCTCGACGGCGTGAAGAAGAAGACCCTGACCGACCGCGTGCAGTTGCCGCGGCTCTACATGGCGTGGCACACGCCGGCGTTGATGAAGCCCGGCGACGCGGAACTCGACATCCTCTCGAACCTGCTGTCCGGCGGCAAGAACTCGCGCCTCTACAAGCGCCTGGTGTACGAGATGCAGATTGCGCAGGACGTCAACGCCTCGCAGCAATCGCAGGGGCTGAGCAGCATGTACCTGATCGTGGCGACGGCCCGGCCGGGACAGTCACTCGACAAGATCCAGGCGGTCATCGACGAGGAACTGGACAAGCTGCGGGCGACGCCGCCCGAGGCTCGCGAGATGACGCGCGCGCTCAACCAGGTCGAAGCCAACTTCTATCGCGGCATGGAACGCGTCGGCGGATTCGGCGGAAAGGCCAACCAGTTGAATGCGTACTTCAAGGCGACCGGCCAGCCTGACTTCTTCCAGAAGGACCTCGATCGCTACCGCGCGGTCACTCCGGCCGACGTCAAAGCCGTGGTCGAGAAATATCTGCCGAAGGATCGCCGCGTTGAACTGAGCATCGTCCCTGGAGACAAGAAATGAAGACGGCGAAATCCTTGATTCAGCGCGCGCTGCTTGGAGTCCTGGTGGCCGCCGTAGCGGTCGCCGTTTCCGCGCAGGAAAAGCCCGATCGCACCAAGCCTCCCGCGATTGGCCCGGCGCCGTCGCTGAAGATGCCGGCGATCCAGAAACAGAAGCTGTCCAACGGCCTCGAGGTGTGGCTCGTTGAGCACCACGAAGTGCCGCTCGCGCAGGTCAACCTGATCGTGCGATCCGGCAGTGCCGCGGATCCGATCGGCAAGTACGGCATCGGCAGCCTGACGGCCGCGATGCTGGATGAAGGCGCTGGCAAACTCTCGGCCCTCGATCTCGCCGACGGCCTGGAGTTCCTCGGCGCCAACCTGTCGACGAGCAGCTCGTTCGACTATTCAGCCGTTCGTCTGTCCGTGCCGGTGTCGAAGCTCGCAGACGCGCTGCCGCTCATGGCGGACGTCTCGCTGCGCCCGACGTTCCCGGCCGCGGAACTCGATCGCTTGCGCCAGGAGCGGCTCACTGGCCTGCTGCAGGCCCGGGATAATCCCGCGGCGCTCATCGGCATGGCGTTCCCGCGCGTGATCTTCGGGCCGACACACCGCTACGGAACGTCCGCGAACGGCCTGCCGCCCACGATCGAAGCGTTCACCGTCGCCGATCTGCAGACCTTCTATCGCGCGCACTATCGCCCCGGCAACGCCACCCTGCTCGTCGTCGGCGACGTGACGCTCGCGTCCGCTATGCCGATGCTCGAGAAGGCGTTTGGCTCGTGGAAGACGGACGGCATGGCGCCGCTCGTGGCGGAAGTGCCGGTCGCGCCGCAACTGACGTCGCGACAGGTGTACATCATCGATAAGCCGGATGCGCCACAGTCGCAGGTGCGCATCGGCTGGGTCGGCGTGTCGCGCTCGACTCCCGACTACGCCGCGCTCGAAGTGCTCAACACCATTCTCGGCGGCTCGTTCACGTCGCGCCTGAACCAGAACCTGCGCGAGGACAAGGGCTACAGCTACGGCGCCAGCTCGGTGTTCGACATGCGGCTGTCCGCAGGACCGTTCCTGGCGGCCGCCGGCGTGCAGAGCGACAAGACCGCGCCGTCGATCCAGGAGTTCTTCAACGAGTTGAACAACATCCTGAAGCCGATCCCCGAGGAGGAGCTGAAGAAAGCGAAGAACTACGTCGCGCTCGGCTTCCCTGGAGAGTTCGAGACCACCGGCGACCTCGCGCGCAAGCTCGAGGACCTGGTCGTCTACAAGCTGCCGGAAGACACCTATACGAAGTTCGTCAGTTCGGTGACGAGCATCACCGCAGCCGATCTCCAGCGGCTCGCGGCGCGCTACATCCAGCCGGACAAGATGGCGGTGGTGGTGGTCGGCGATCGCAAGTCGATCGAGGGCCCGATCCGCCTGTTGAATCTCGGCCCGGTCAACTTCATTACGATCGACGAACTGTTCCGCTGATTCGTAGGGGAGGACTTCAGTCCTCCTTGTGAATGTCGTCCAGCCCGTGACGTGCGATCAGCATCCAAACCATGGGCAGGCGATTTCGCATGCGCCATAATCTCATCGACCGAGGCACTCATGACGCTCACCCTCACGCTCGACGAACTCCTGGCCTGGACCGCGGAAGAACGCGCCAAGTGGCTGCCCTGGTTCAAGGCCAATCCGCACGCGCTCGATCTCACCATCCAGCCCGGAGGCCGCTTCGCAACCATCGCGTCGCTCGTGGATCACATCTTCCTCGTCGAGCATCGCCACACACTTCGCCTGCAAGGCAGGGAGCTGCCGTCCGAAAGCGGCATCAAGCCCGGTGACGTCGACGCGCTGTGGGCGTACGGCCAGCGCGGCCGCGAAGGCCTGCGCGCATATCTCCCGACGCTGTCGGCCGCGGACGCCAACACTCCGCGTGACGTCGTGGTCGCCAGCGGCACCTATCCGCTGTCACCGCGCAAGCTGCTGTTCCATATGGCGCTGCACGAAGTGCGGCACTGGGCACAAGTCGCATCCACCGTGCGCGCCGCCGGACACGCGCCGCCAGGTGACCACGATCTGTTCTATTCAAAGGCCCTGGTCTAGACTCGCGCGATGAAACGCATTGCGCTCCTGCTGGCATTGCTGCTCTCAGGAGACTGGCTCGCGGCCCAGGCGCGCCCGTCACAACTTCCCGAGCTCATCGAACGCAGCGTCTCGCTGCCACGAGGCGTACATCGACTGCCGAGCGCCAACCTCGACTCCCCCGCGATTACCATTCGCGGCTCCAACATCGATCTCGATCTGAAGGGAGTTGAACTCGTCGGCTCCGCTGACTCCGTCACACCCGATCGGTTTTCCGGCCTCGCGATCCTCATCGACGGCGGCGAGAACATCACGATCCGGAACGCGCGCATTCGCGGCTACAAGGTCGGCATCCTCGCGCGCAACGTGAAGAACCTCACGCTCGCCGGCAACGACGTCAGTCACAACTGGAAGCAGCGCCTCTACAGCCGCGTCGAGAAGGAAAGCCTCGTCGACTGGATGTCGTACCACAGCAACGAGAAGGACGAGTGGCTGCGCTTCGGCGCGGGTATCTATCTGCGCAACATCGACGGTGCGCGCATCGACGGGAACATCGCGCGGCAGGGCCAGAACGGCCTGATGGTCACCCACTCGAAAGGCCTCACGATCTGGAACAACGAGTTCTCGTTCCTCTCGAGCCTGGGCATCGGCATGTATCGCGTCACCGGCAGCCGCGTGATGCACAACAAGATCGACTGGTGCGTGCGCGGCTACAGCCACGGCTTCTACAACCGCGGGCAGGACTCCGCCGGCATCCTCATGTACGAACAGACCAGCAACAACATCGTCGCCTATAACTCCGTCACGCACAGCGGCGACGGCCTCTTCCTGTGGGCCGGCCAGTCGACGATGGATACGGGCAAGGGCGGGTCGAACGACAACCTGTTCTGGGGAAACGACTTCAGCCACGCGCCAACCAACGGCATCGAGGCCACGTTCAGCCGCAATCGCTTCATCAACAACCGTGTCGAAGAGAACTGGCACGGCGTCTGGGGTGGCTACAGCTTTGATTCGCTCATCGTCGGCAACACCTTCGCCCGCAACCAGGAAGCCATCGCCATCGAGCACGGGCAGAACAATGCGATCGTCGACAACACCTTCACCGGCGACGACATCGGCATACGCCTGTGGGCCAACGAGAGCCAGGATCCGAACTGGGGCTACCCGAAGAATCGCGACACGCGCAGCCGTGACTACCTGATCGCCGCCAACCGCATGACCGGCGTAAAGACGCCGATGCAGGTCACGCGCACCGACAACATCTCGCTCGATCCCCCGGAGGGATTCGAGATTCCCGGAGCGCCGGCGCGCATCGCCGGCGGCATCGATCCGATGATTCCCGCCGGGGCCCGCCGCGGCCGCGAGTTCATCATCGTTGACGAGTGGGGGCCGTACGACTGGACCACACCGAAGCTGTGGCCC
>DATMJU010000727.1:0-6136 GCA_035553795.1 Vicinamibacterales bacterium | reverse complement strand
TGATGAAGGCCGCGGCATGAGGGCTCGCACGGGGCCGGGCGCCACGCACGCTTCCAGCACAACCGCGCCCGCGATGACGAGGAGATGCACATGTTCGTCAACGTCCGTTTTTCATCAGCCTGCTAGACACGGTCATGGTGGCGCCGGTGACCTCGAGCCGCCGCGGGGCTCCCAGCGAAGTGCACGTCGGCATCGACGAAGGCTTGAAACACGAATCTGCCGTCAACCTCGATCATGTCCAAACGGTCGACCAGGATCGACTGGTGGGGTTTGTTGGCACACTCAGTCCCGTCAAGATGCAGCAGGTCTGTCGGGCACTCGCCATCGCGACGGGGTGCGGGTAGCCGAACCAAAGCGATATACTCCGCTGCGGATGAGCTTGGCCCCCCGGCTCGCGTCTCGGCGTCGACGACATCACGGCCGCGTTCGGCGAAGCTCCCCGATGCGTTCGCCACTGACCCTGAACGCTAAGCCGGTCGACCGACGAGCCAATATCTGGGCGTTCGGCGCTGTGTTATTCGAGATGCTGACCGCCACGCGCGCCTTCGCGCCGATTACCTTGATTCTGAACTGCAATCCGGACGCGACGAAGTAAGTGTCGTCTCCGTCAGAACATACACTCCCTAAAGGATGAGCTTGCCCCCCAAGCGCCCCGATCTGCTCGCCGGCCGCTACCGGATTCTCTCGCCTCTCGGCGCCGGTGGCATGGGAGAGGTGTTTCTGGCCGAAGACACGCGGCTGGAGCGCCGCGTGGCCGTCAAGCTTCTTCCGGAGTCGATCGAGTCCGACGCGGTGGCGCGCGAGCGCTTGCGTCGAGAAGCCCTCGCCGCTGCCGCGCTCGATCATCCGTTCATCTGCAAGGTCTACGAGATCGGTGACGCCGACCCTTCGACAGGCTCAGGGCAAGGCGGCCGCGTGTTCATCGTCATGGAATACGTGCAAGGCGACACGCTGTACGCCGCCTCGCGACGAGCGCCCTTGCCAGTACGGCAGGTGGTGGAGATCGCGCACGAATTGACACAGGCGCTCGATGCGGCGCACCGGCGCGGTATCGTGCATCGCGATCTCAAGCCCGCCAACGTGATGCTGACCCCGCAGGGGCACGTCAAGGTGATGGACTTCGGCCTCGCCAAGCATGTCGTGGCGCGCGTGAGCCCCGCCGAGCCGGATGCACGGACCGAGGCCGTTGCAGTCCAGCCCGGTTCGGCTGCGGCGCTCACCGACGCCGGCACACGCATCGGCACACCCGCCTACATGTCACCGGAGCAGGTGCTGGGCGGCTCGCTCGATCCGCGTTCCGATCTGTTCTCGCTCGGCGTCATCCTCCATGAGCTCGCCACGGGAAGTCACCCGTTCCTTCGCGACGATCCAAGCGAAACGATGGCCGCGATTCTGCGCGATCCGCCTTCAGCAGGATCGCGCGATGCGGATGAAGTGAACGGGTTCGGCCACGTCATTCACCGGCTGCTCTCGAAAGCGTGCGCCGAACGTCATCAAACCACGACTGCGCTGCTCGATGACCTCGAGGCGCTGCGCACCAACGCGTGGTCCACGTCGCGCATGGTCACCACCGCACCGGCGGCGCCGGCCGAACGAACGCCCTTCGTCGGTCGTGACCCGGAGGCCACAGAGCTGACGCGCTTGCTCGACCTGATGCTCACGGGGCAGGGCGCCATGGTGCTGGTGGGCGGCGAACCCGGAGTGGGGAAGACCCGCCTGGCGCGCGAGCTGATAGCCACCGCACGGAAGCGAGGCGCGATCGGGCTCACCGGCCACTGCTACGAAATGGAAGGGTCGCCGCCATTCGTGCCGTTCGTGGAGATGACGGAGCTGGCGGTCGGGATTCTGCCGCAAGCGCTGCGCGCCGCCATGGGCGACCTGGCGCCCGAGATTGCCGCCATCGTGCCGAGCCTGCGCCGCACCTTCAGCGACATTCCTCCCTTGCCCGAGGTGCCCGCCGATCAACAGCGGCGGCTGATCTTCGGCGCCTTCCTCGAGTACATCCGGCGCGTCACACAGAAGTCGCCGTTGGTTTTCCTTCTCGATGATTTGCACTGGGCGGACGAATCAACGCTCCAGCTCCTGCAGCACCTCGCCCCCCACCTCGCGACCCTGCGCGTCCTGATCGTCGGTACCTACCGCGATGTGGAGCTCGACGTGACGCGGCCGTTTGCCAAGACGCTCGAATCGCTGGTGCGGCAACGCCTCGCGACGCGCATCGCGCTGCGACGACTGCAGGAGTCGAGCGTGCATGAACTGCTGACCAGGATGAGCGGGTCGGCGCCGCCGTCTGGACTGGCCAAAGCGGTGTTCCGCGAAACCGAAGGCAATCCGTTCTTCATCGAAGAGGTCTACCAGCACCTGTCCGAAGAAGGGAAGCTCTTCGACGCGAGCGGCGCATGGAAAGCCGATCTCCGTGTCGACACCGTCGAGGTGCCCGAGGGCGTGCGCCTGGTGATTGGACGCCGGCTCGATCGGCTTGGCGCTCACGCGCGCACGGTGCTGACCGCAGCGGCGATTGTTGGCCGCACGTTTCCGCTCGACGTCGTGCAGGCGTGCGTGGACTTGTCAGACGATGAGGTGCTTGATGCGATCGAGGAAGCCGAACGCGCGCAGCTCGTGGCCGTGGATGCCACCCAGCGAACGGCGCGCTATGGCTTCGTGCACGAGCTGATTCGCACCACGCTCATTAACGGCTTGTCGCTGCCACGGCGGCAGCGCCTGCACTTGAAGATCGCTGATGCGCTCGAACGTCTGCGAGCGGCGTCACTCGATAGCCATGCGTCGATGCTCGCCCATCACCTGTATCAGGCCGGCGCCGTGGCCGACACCAATCGCACCGCACAGTCGCTGTTGCGGGCCGGCCGGCGTGCGCTGACGGCAGGCGCGTTCGAAGAGACACTGGAAGTGTTCGACCACTTGCTGAGTCTCGAACTGCCCGAGTCCGACCCTCTCTTCGGCGAAGCGTCTGAACATCGCGGCGAGGCGCTCGCCGGACTGCAGCGATACGACGACGCGATTGCGGCCTTGGGGCGCGCGGTGGCGATCTACAGCGCGGTCAAAGACGATGCAGGCATCGCCCGCGCCGCCAGAATCGGAGCCTTCTGTGACACGTGGCGCGGACACATGGCCGCAGCGTTCGCGACGGCGATGCGGGGGTTGCATGCGCTCTCGACAAACGCAGCGCACGAGCGCGCACTCTTGTTGTCGTCGGCTGTGACCGGTCGGATGTCCCCCGGCCATGTCGACGAGGCCTGGCTGCTCAACGACGAGGCGATGGTGATTGCTGAGCGCCTGGCCGACCCTGTCTTATTGGGGCAGGTCCTGGCTGGCAAGTGTAACGGCCACCGATTGTGCTGTGAGTTCGAGGCGTCAGAGGCAACGGCTGAAGAGGCGCTGCCGCTTCTCGGCCAAGCGGCCCTTTGGGAGCGAGCCGACGTACTCTTCAACCTCACGTTTTCTTTGTACTATCTCGGTCGCTTCTCGGCCGCCGATGCGCGACTTCCCGAACTGCATGCGACGGCCGCCCGCGCCGGCCATCACGGCGCACAGTGGGCCCACGGCCTCGTGCAGAACCTGATCGCCTTCGCGCGGAGTGGGGACATCCGGGCGCTCATTGATCGCCTCAAGCCGACGCTCGCCGACCCGCGCGCCCGATTCATACCTCGCTGCTGTGTGGGCCTGGGCCACCTCTATCTTGGCGAGGTCGACGCGGCGTTGGAACACCTGGCTCGCGCCGTGGAGGAACAACCAGTTAACGAACACTGGATGCAAGGCATGCCCGAAGGCAACCTGTTTGCGGCGACTGCGCTGGCCGGCCGTCACGAGAGCGCCCGGGCGTTGATCCCATCGGTGATCCGGTGGCTGCCGGTGCCCGGGCGTCGCAACGCGAATGGTGCGTACCTCGCGCTCGACGCCTACGTCTCCGGGCTGGCGCTGATCGGTGATCGCGATCGCTGTGGCGCGCTTTATTCTCTGACGCTCGACCACATCCGCACCGGGCAGGTCTATTCGGCCGTCTGCTTCGGGCCCGCCAACCCCCAACTTGCCGCCGCCCTTGCTGCAGACACCGCCGGAATGGGTGACCAGTCGAGGGAGCACTTCGAAATCGCGCTCAGGCAGGCGCATGAGGCGCCGATCCGGAATCTGCAACCGACGGCGCTGCACTGGTACGGGCGTTCCCTCTCGACCGCTGCTGACCCGGCCGATCGCCTGCGCGGCCGCGGCATGGTCGAAGCCGCACTCACGGATTTCCGATCGTTGGAGATGGTGCTGCACGCGACACTCGCCGAGCAATTCCTCCGCACGGAGCAACCCGCACGATGAGCTTAGCGCCCGGTTCGCGCATCGGCGTCTACGACATCACGGCACCCCTCGGCGAAGGCGGCATGGGCCAGGTGTGGCGGGCCACCGACACGACACTTGGCCGCCAGGTCGCGATCAAGATCCTCCCTGACGCGTTCGCCGCTGATCCCGAGCGACTCGCGCGCTTCGAGCGCGAAGCCAAGACACTCGCGTCACTGAATCACCCGCACATCGCGGCGATCTACGGCTTCGAAAAATCCTCCGGGATCCATGCACTCGTGATGGAGCTCGTCGAGGGTGAAGATCTCTCGCAGCGCATCAGCCGCGGCGCGATTCCGATCGACGAGGCGTTGCCGATCGCGAAGCAGATTGCCGAGGCGCTCGAAGCCGCGCACGAGCAGGGGATCATCCATCGCGATCTGAAGCCCGCGAACATCAAGGTGCGGAGTGACGGCACGGTGAAGGTGCTGGACTTCGGTCTCGCCAAGGCGGTCGAACCGCCGGCGGCGTCTGGCGTCACCGCAATGAATTCTCCGACGCTGTCGGTGCATGCCACGCAGGCCGGCATCATCCTCGGCACCGCCGCGTACATGTCGCCCGAACAGGCCAAGGGCCGCCACGTCGACAAGCGCGCCGACATCTGGGCGTTTGGCGCCGTGCTGTTCGAGATGCTGACGGGGACACGCGCGTTTCCGGGCGAGGACCTCACCGACACGCTGGCCGCCGTCGTCCGCGCCGAGCCGGACTGGACGCGGTTGCCGGCCGGTCTGTCGCCGGCCGTCGTCGTGTACCTCAAGCGATGCCTTACCAAGGATCCGAAGCAGCGCCCGCAGGCGATCGGAGACGTGCGCCTGGCGCTCGAGGGGGCATTCGAGACGCCGGCGTCACCGGCGACTCACACAACGACCTCATCGTCACGCGGACGCCTGCCCTGGATGGTGGCGACCGCCGCCGCGGCCTTGGGGATGATCGCACTGGCTCTTCCCGCCGTGCGGCATCTGCGCGAAACGCCTTCTGACGCGCCCGAGATGCGCGTCGACATCGTGACGCCCGACACCGACACGCCGCTGCAGTTCGCCCTGTCGCCCGACGGCCGCTCCATCGTCTTCGTCGCGTCCGGTGATGGATTGCAACGGCTGTGGCTGCGTCCCCTCGATCAGACCGAGGCGCGACCGCTGCCGGGCACGGAGGGCGCGAGCTATCCGTTCTGGTCCCCCGACAGCCGGTCGATCGCGTTCTTCGCCACGAACGCGCTCCTGCGCCTCGACCTCGCCGCCGGAACGCCCAACCGGGTGGCGCCCCTGACGGGGATCAGTAACGGTGGCAGTTGGGGCCAAGACGGCACCATCCTGTTCTCGCGACAACTGGCCGGCCCCTTGTTGCGCGTCGCCGCGGCCGGGGGCGACCCGGTACCGGTCACCGCGCTCGATCCACCGCGCCAGAGCACCCATCGCCACCCGCAGTTCCTGCCCGATGGCCGGCACTTTCTCTTCCAGGCAGACGGCGAGCCAGAGGCCCGGGGCATCTACCTGGGGTCGCTTGAGGGCGGTGTCCCTAAACGATTGACGGCGTCGGACTCTGGGGGTGCGTTCCTGCCGCCCGATCGCGTCGTCTTCGTTCAGGGCGGCACGCTCTTGGCGCGCCGGCTGGACCTCGCCGCCGGGCTGTTGACCGGCGAGGCGTTCACGCTGGTCGGTCGCGTCGGCGTGGATTCGTTTGGCCGCGGCGGCTTCGCCGTGTCGGACAGTGGCGCGGTGGCCTATCGCGGTGCCGACAGGGCACAGCAGCTCACGTGGATCGATCGAACGGGCAAGGCCGAGGGGGGCGAGGG
>DATMJU010000726.1:0-9464 GCA_035553795.1 Vicinamibacterales bacterium | reverse complement strand
GGCGACGGCCTTGTCGGCGGTGCCGTTTCTCGGGACGCTGGCCGCGCGGCCCCTGGTGGCAGCGGTCGATCGAGTGCTGGCGATCGTCAATGGCACTTCGAACTTCCTGTTGTCGTCCCTCGCCGAACCTGGCGCGTCCTTCGGTGCTGCGCTGTCACGTGCGCAGGAACTCGGCTTTGCGGAGCCCGATCCCTCACGCGATCTCGACGGCCTCGACGCGGCCGACAAGCTGCTGTTGCTGACATCGCTGTTTGGATGGGGCCGCATTTCGCGTGAGGCACTGGATGTGACCGGCATTCGGCGCGTCACGGGAGAAGATCTCGCCGCGGCGCGATCGATCGGCGGCACCATCAAGGCGGTCGTCTCGGCCGAGCGAGACAGCGCCGGCGTGCGCGCCTTCGTGGGACCGGCGTTCCTGCCGCTCACGCAGCCTCTGGCGTCGCTCGGCGGCGCGCTCAATGGGATTCGGCTGGACGGCCGGCACGTGAAGGACCTGTTCTTCAGCGGTCCGGGCGCTGGTCCGGACGTGACCGCCGCCACCCTGCTCGATGACGCGATTCAGGCGGCATCGTCCGAACGGACCGTGCACGAACGCCCGGCTGCTTCACCCCGCCCGGTGTTTCCGGCTTCACCAGCGACGGCGTGGTTCCTGCGCGTGACGTGTCCTGGCGTATTGCCGTCGCCATCAGCCGTCGCTGCGCTCGTATCTGCCGCGGGACTGCCGGTCGAGCGCGTCGCGGATCACGCCACCACCGATTCCCGGTGGTTGTTCATTGGCCCCCAGGGACGCCGCGACATCGATGCCGCGATTGCGAAACTGTCGAACACCCACCGCATCGACGCCGCTGCCTTTAGAAGGATTTGATCATGCACTTTGCGACTCGCGCCATTCATGCCGCGCAACCAAGCGATCCGCTGACCGGAGCGCTGATCGCGCCGATCTACCAGACGTCGACCTACGAGCAGGACAGCCCAGGCGTGAACCTGGGCTTCGACTACTCACGCACCAACAACCCGACGCGTCAACGATTGGAGGAAGTGCTCGCCGAGTTGGAGGGCGTGAAGCACTGCGCCGTGTTCGCGTCGGGTCTTGCCGCCGAACATGCCGTGCTGCAGGCCTACTTGCGGCCCAACGACGAAGTGGTCGTGCCGATCGATGTCTACGGTGGCACCTATCGCTTGTTGACCCGCGTTTTTGCGAGCTTCAACCTGACGATCACTCCCGTGGATACGACCAACCTTGCCGCGGTGGGGCGGGCGGTGACCAGCCGGACGCGGCTGGTGTGGCTCGAGTCCCCCACGAACCCGCGGCTGATCGTTTCGGACATCAAGGCGATTGCGGAGATTGCGCACGGTCATGGCGCGCTGGTGGTGGTGGACAACACCTTTGCCACGCCGGTGTATCAGCAGCCGTTCTCGCTCGGCGCGGACATCGTGGTCCACAGCGTCACCAAGTATCTCGCGGGCCATTCCGATCTGATCCAGGGAGCCGCGCTCGCGCGTGACGCGGCGACGTTTGAACCGATCAAGTTCCTGCAAAACGCCATTGGCGCCGTGCCTGCTCCGCTCGATTGCTGGCTGACGCTGCGCGGCATCAAGACACTGGAATTGCGGATGCAGCGTCACTCGGCCAATGCCGCCGCGATTGCAGAGGCGTTGCGGGCACACCCCGCGGTGACGAAGGTCTATTACCCTGGATTTGGGGGCATGGTGTCGTTCGAACTGGCCGGTACGGCGAACGATGTGACCGAGTTTGTGTCGAACCGCCGCTTCTTCGCGCTTGGCGAGAGCCTCGGCGGCGTGAAATCGCTGGTCTGCCACCCGGCGCGCATGACGCACGCGTCAATCCCGGCGGAACGGCGTGCGGAACTCGGACTGCCTGACACGCTGATCCGGCTGTCGCCGGGCATCGAACACGCCGATGACCTGATCGCCGATCTGCTCGAAGGCTTGCGAACAGTGCAAGAGAAGCGTAGCGAACTCACCACGGCGTAATAAAATGACGCCGGGGAATGCCGAAGTACTTCGTTACCGGCGCCACGGGCTTCATCGGCGGAGAGATCGTCAAGCAATTGATCGGGCGTGGCCACAAAGTGGTCGCGCTCGTTCGTTCGCCTGCCAAGGCCGGCATGTTGAAAGCGCTCGGCGTGGAGATTCACGCCGGCGACATCACCGATCGCGAAACCCTCAAGACTCCCATGACCGGTGTGGACGGCGTGTTTCACGTCGCCGCCTGGTACAAGGTCGGGATCACTGAGCCGCTCGCCGATCAGATCAACGTCGACGGCACGCGCAACGTGCTCCAGGCGATGCGCGCGCTGGGTATTCCGCGCGGCGTCTACACGAGCACGGTGGCGGTGTTCTCCGACACGCATGGCGCCGTGCCCGACGAAACCTACCGGTTCGAAGGCAATCACCTCAGTCAATACGACCGCACCAAGTGGATCGCGCACTATCGCGTCGCCCTCCCGAAGATCGAGGAGGGCCTGCCGCTGACCATCGTGATGCCGGGACTGGTCTACGGTCCAGGTGACACCAGCGGCATGCGCACGGCGCTCGTTGATCTGCTTCGCCGCCGGCTGCCCATGACACCGGCACGCACCGCCTTCTGCTGGGCGCATGTGGAAGACACCGCGCGCGGACATATCCAGGCGATGGAGCAGGGGAAGCCGGGCGAGACGTACATCATCACCGGCCCGCGGCACACCTTCGAGCAGGCTTTCGACATCGCGGCATCGATCGCCAAGGTGCGCGCGCCATTCTTCCATCCCGGCCCTGCCGTGATGCGCGCGCTGGCGGCGATCGCAGAGGCAGCTGAACGGTTCACGGTGCTGCCTCCTGCTTTTAGTCCAGAAGCCCTACGTGTCCTGGCAGGAACGACATACTTCGGGTCGAACGAAAAGGCCGTGCGCGAACTGGGCTTCCGGGCTCGCCCCCTCGAGGAAGGGATGGCCCAGACGCTCGAGCACGAAATGCGACTCATCGGCCGCGGCTAGCCGCGAGCTTTGCGCAGAGATCGCAGAATTTACGCGCCGATCACGCGATCGACGCTTTTCATCCCGTACAATTCGCCTCTATGCGCAGATTTTCAATCCCCGCGATAGCGGTCGTGTGTGCGGTGTGGCTCTCATCAAGTATCGGAGCTGATACATCCGTTCCGTTCAGCATCAGCAGTTTTGGCACGTTCGTCGAAGATTTCGACACCCTGGCACCGACCAACATCTCGCCGAATACGCCCACAGGCTGGGGCTTCCTCGAGGCCGGCACCAACGCCAACACCACTTACACAGCGGGGACCGGCTCTGGCAACTCCGGCGACACCTATAGCTTTGGCACCGCCGGTTCGACCGAGCGCGCGCTTGGCAGCCTGCTGAGTGGCAGCGTGACGCCAACGCTCGGCGCGCAGTTCAAGAACGAGACCGGCGGGACGGTGACGTCGTTGACGATCACCTACACCGGCGAGCAATGGCGGCTTGGCGCACTGTTCTCGAGCGGCACCACTCCTCGGGGCCCCGACCGCCTCGACTTTCAGTACAGCACCAACGCCACCTCGCTTGCGGCTGGCACCTACGTTGACGTCAACGCGCTCGACTTTGTCTCCCCGGTCACGGGTCCAACCGTAGGCGCGCTGAACGGCAACGCCGCGGCGAACCGGACGACGCTGACCGCGACGATTTCCGGTCTCAGTATCCCGAACGGCGGCACCTTCTGGATTCGCTGGCTCGACTTCAATGTCGCCAACTCTGATGACGGTCTCGCCATCGATGACTTTTCGATGACGGTGGATGGCGTGGTGACACCGGGCGACGACGCGCCGGTGGTGACGGGAAGCGCGCCGGCCAACGGCGCATCCGGTGTGCCGGTCGCCTCGAACATCGTGATCAACTTCAGCGAGAGCGTCGTCGCCCCGGGCACCGCGTTCTCGCTCGATTGCGGCGGACCACGTTCGTTTGTCTTGTCCGGATCGCCGTCCGGCTCGCTCACGCTCGACCCGAATGGCGACCTGCCGTACGGCACGTCGTGCACGGTGACGGTCACAGCATCCGCCGTATCGGACGAGGACACCGACGATCCGCCAGACACGCTGGCATCAAACGCGGCGTTCACTTTCACTACCGAAGCGCCGCCGGTCACCAGCGATATCGTCATCAGCCAGTTCTACGCCGGTGGCGGCAACAACTCGGCGCTTTACCAGAATGACTATGTCGAGTTGTACAACCGCGGCAGCGTGACGGTCGATACCGCCGGCTGGACGTTGCAGTACGCATCAGCGACTGGCAGCGGCTGGGATTTCAACAAGACCGTCCTTGGCGGCCCAATCGCGCCGGGTGAGTACTACCTGGTCAAGCTGGCATCGGGAGGTGCGAACGGTGCGGCGCTGCCCCCCGAGAACGTCAGCGGGCCCATCAACATGGCCGCGGGCCAGGGCAAGCTGGCGCTCGTTGCCAGCTTCGCGGCGTTGACGGGAAACTGCCCGGTCGCGCATCCCAGCGTGAAGGATTTCGTCGGCTGGGGCACCGCTGACTGCAGCGAGGGATTGACCAAGGCGCCATCGGGTTCAAACACCACTGCGTTGTTCCGCCAGGGCGGAGGCGCGACCGACACCAATACGAACGGCAGCGACTTCGTCACGGGCGTTCCTTCACCGCGCCGCACGGCTCCGTTCTCGGAGCTGGGTCCCGTGCTGCTCAGCACCGATCCTCCATCGAACGGTTTCAACGTGCCGCGCGACCCGACGATCGTCCTGACGTTCACCGAGCCGGTCGAAGTGGCGGAGCCGTTCATCAACATTTCCTGCACCGTCAGCGGTTCGCACAACAGCTACACCCTCGCGGGCAGCGGGCGGTTCATCGACATCACCCCGAACGTCAACATGGTGGCAGGCGAGCAGTGCACCGTCACCGTTACCGGCAGCCAGGTGCACGATCAGGATCTGGACGACAGCGGGCCGAGCACGGACACGCTGCTTGCCGATCACTCGTGGTCCTTCACGGTCGCAAGCGGCACGGCGCCGCCGTTCCCGTCCGCTGTGCATTTGACCTTCGGCAACCCGACGAACGCGACTGCCGATCTCGGCCAGCCGCACAACTACCTGATGGAGAAGCCCGAGTTCACGCTGTCGTATAACCGCGACCTCGGACGGCCCAACTGGGTGAGCTGGCATCTCTCGAGCGAGTGGTTTGGCACGTTGACCCGCGTCGACACGTTCCGCGCGGATCCACAGGTGCCGCCCGACTGGTATCGCGTGCAGGGTTTTGATTTCTCTGGCAGCGGGTTCGATCGCGGCCACATGGTGCCCAATGCCGACCGCGACAAGGAGACGTCGATCCCAATCAACCAGGCGACGTTCCTGATGACCAACATGATCGCGCAGGCCGGCGGCAACAACCAGGGGCCCTGGGCGGACATGGAAGCGGCGCTTCGCGAGGTCGCCGGCGAAGACCACGAGCTCTTCATCGTCAGCGGCCCTGAGGGCGTGGGCGGTGTCGGCGATTTTGGTCTGGCGACGACCATCGCCAATGGCAGGGTCACGGTGCCAGCCACCACCTGGAAGGTGGCGCTGGTGCTTCCGAAGCTCGGTGGTGATGATGTGTCGCGCGTCACGTGTGCCACCCGGACCATCGCCGCGATCATGCCGAACGTCGAGAGCATCGCTGGCCAGGACTGGCAGGAGTTCCTGACGAGCGTGGACGCGGTCGAGACTCTCACGGGTTACGACCTGTTCTCGAACTTGCCCGACAACATCGAGTACTGCGTCGAGGCCGGCATCAACGGCAACAACCCGCCGGAAGACGTGCTGCCTCCGGTCATCACGTGCGCCGAGGCAGACGGTTCGTGGCACGGCGGCAACGTCTCGCTGGCGTGCACCGCGAGCGATCCGGACAGCGGCCTGGGCAGCGCCGCCGATGCCAACTTCACCCTCACGACATCGGTTGGCGACGGAGTCGAGGACGCGAATGCGGCCACCGGCAGTCGAGTGGTATGCGATGCGGTCGGCAATTGCGCGACGGCAGGACCAATCACCGGCAACATGATCGACCGCAAGGCGCCGTCGATTGCGATCGCGACGCCTGCCAACGGCAGCAGCTATCAGTTGAACAGCAGTGTCATCGCGTCGTTCTCCTGCTCTGACGCCGGGTCAGGCATCGGGTCGTGCACCGGCACGGTCGCTAACGGAGCGTCGATTGACACTGCATCGGCCGGCGCCAAGAGCTTTGTCGTGTCCGCCACGGATGCGACGGGCAACACCACCAGCGTGACGGTCAACTACAGCGTGCTCACCGCGGTGGAGTCGCTGGAAGGGATTGCCTCGGACCTGCGCGCGATTATCGCGGCGAGCACCAGGGCGCCGCTGACGGCTCGCGCGAACAATGCGCTCAGGAAGGTTGAGGACGCGATCGCCGAATTGAGCGAAACGCCGCCCGATACGCATCACGCGCGCATCAGCATCGGGCAGGCCATGCAGCAGATTGAAGGCTTGCGGAACCAGGGCTTGTTGCCGGCATCGACTGCCAATGCGTTGTTAGCGCAGCTCGCCGGCGTCAGTTACTAGCAAGCGCTTAGCTGTTCAAGACCGAGAGGGGGTTCCTACGGGACCCCCTCTTTTCTTTTAGAGCGGGTGGGACAGAAGCCACGTGCGCAAGTCGCGAAACGCGCGTGCGCGGTGCGAGACGACGGCCTTTTCGGAATCCGGCAATTGGGCCGTGGTGGCCTGCATCGGGGGATACCAGAAGATCGGATCGTAACCGAAGCCGTCCGCGCCAGATGGTGCGGTCGCGATCTCGCCTTCGATCGACGTCTCCGTCTCGAACAGGATCTCGCGGCCTCGCGCCACCGCTAGTCCAGTCACGAACCGCGCGCTTCGCGGAGCGCTGCCGATGCGCCTGAAGATCTCGGTGAAGCGATCGGGATACGGCGTGTCTGCGCCCATGAATCGCGCGGAGTAGATGCCGGGCTCACCGTTCATCGCGTCCACTTCCAGGCCGGAATCTTCGGCCACGGCGATCATCCCGGTCGCCTCCGCGTAGGCGAGCGCCTTGATGCGCGCGTTCTCCCAGAACGACAGTCCCGTCTCTTCGGGCTCCGGGACCGGAGGCACATCCTGCAGCGTGACCAGCTCCCAATCCGTCCCCGCGAGCAACGGACGGATCTCGCGGACTTTATTCGGATTGGTCGTGGCGATTAGGAGCTTGCCCACCGTAGCCTTGGCGAAGGCCGGCTTACCGGCCAAGGATCGGACCGACGAGCTCGCGCTGTTTCGCGATCAGATCGTTGATGCCCTTGTCGGCCAGCGCCAGCATCCCGGTCAGGGTCTCGGTGCCGAACGGCTCTGCTTCGGCCGTGCCCTGGATCTCCACGAAGCGGCCATCGCTGGTCTTGACGATGTTCATGTCGACGTCGGCCTTGGAGTCCTCTTCATAGGCGAGGTCGAGCAGCGGCATGCCGCCGACCACGCCGACGCTGATCGCCGCGACGTAGTCGGTCACCGGAATGACCTTCAGTTGATCCGCCTGCTTGAGCTTGCCGAGTGCCAGGACCAGCGCGACGAACGCGCCGGTGATCGACGCGCAGCGCGTGCCGCCATCGGCCTGGATCACGTCGCAGTCGAGCCAGATCGTCCGCTCGCCGAGTTGCTCGAGCTTCACGACCGAGCGCATGGATCGGCCGATCAGCCGCTGGATTTCCATCGTGCGGCCGCCGACCTTGCCGGATGCCGCCTCGCGACCCGAGCGCGTGGACGTGGCGCGCGGCAGCATGCCGTACTCCGCGGTCACCCAGCCCTTGCCGGTGTTGCGGAGGAAGGGCGGCACCTTGTCCTCGATGCTGGCGTTGCAGATCACCTTGGTGTTACCCACGGCAATCAGCACGGAACCTTCGGCGTGAATCGTGAAGTTCGGGGTGAGCGTGGTCGGACGCAGTTCGTCAGGAGCGCGATCGAGAAGACGGGGCATCCTGACAGTATCTACTGAGCGCCGGCCAGAATCGCATCGTTCTTTCTGAGCGACCGGCGCAGGTCCACATGGCCGGCCAGCGTGTCGACTTCCTGGCCGCCGATGAGGATCTGCACTTCCTGGAGGTTGGGCAGGTTGGTGAGCAGGGTGTTGACGATCGTATAGACCGTCATCAGTTCCTGCTGCGTGCCGCCGGGATGGGACGTGCGGATCGACGGATCGAGATCGACGAACACTTCGTTGCGTTCCGAGACGAAGATGCCGCGCAGCGTCACGCCCTTGGGAATCGTCGAGAGCAGCGGCGGCGGCGCTTCCGCGGACAGTTGCGCCTCGAGGATCGAGCGCGCCTGCGCGACGGCGCCTTCGGCGAGCGGGACTTCGCGTTCCGTCGGCACGAGGTGCCACCCGTCCTCGGACGCGAAGAACAGCGTGGCCTTGATTTTCGGGACCGCGGGAGCATCCGGATTTCCCGGCGTGGCCGCGGCGGCCGCGGCGGGATCGCCCGGCGCGGGCTGGCTGAGCAGCCGGTTCAATCCGGTCATCACCCCGACCGCAAAGGCGACGGCGGCAACCGCGATGACGATGCCGGCGATCCATTGCCGGCGGGTCAGCGACCTGAACCTGATTCGGTATTTCGGGACGTTAGTGTTCAATGAATTCGCGGAACTTGATGAGCGCGTCGAGCAGCGCCTGGGCGACCTGGTCCTGGTAGCCCGCGGATGCGAGCTGCGTTTCCTGTTCGGCGTTTGACAGGTAGCCGATCTCGACGAGCGCCGCGGGCATGTTCGCGCCCACGAGCACCCGGAACGGCGCCTGTTGAATCGCGCGCGGGCTCATCTCGACGCGCGGCCGCATGGCCTGCTCGACGAATCCGGCCAGCGTGGCTGACTGTTCGAGATACCGCGCCTGCGCGGTCTCCCAGAGAATCAGGTCGATCGCGCGGTTGCCGCCGCCGAGCGCCGGCAGCGTCGTCGCGTTGGCTTCCGCCTTCTTGCGGGCTTCCTCGTCGGCCCGCTCGACCGTGAGGTAGAACACTTCCGCGCCTTTCAGCGCCGGCCGCACCGCGGAGTTGGCGTGGATGCTGAGGAAGACGTCGGCGCGGTGGTTGTTGGCAAACGCGGATCGCTCGTCGAGCGTCATCGTCCGATCGTCCTCGCGCGTCAGGAACACCTTGAGCCCCAGCCTGGTCTCGATCAGCGTGCGCAGGCGGCGCGCGACCGACAGGGTGATCTCTTTTTCCACCGTGCCGTTGGCGCCCTGCGTGCCGAGCTCGTCGCCGCCGTGGCCCGGATCGATCACCACGGTTCGCAGGCCGGTTGACGGACCCTGCGTTGGAATCACCAGCCGCGTATCGGGCGCCGGTGGCGCGGGGACGGGAGCGGGTGTCGCCGCCGCGTCCGTCGTGGACGGCAGCAACTCGATCGTCACGCGGCCCGAACCGGCATCCGCCTGCGTCATGGTGACGCGGTGGCTGCCGAACCGCGGTCCCAGCGTCAACGCGACGGTCGCGGG
>DATMJU010000725.1:0-2265 GCA_035553795.1 Vicinamibacterales bacterium | reverse complement strand
GCGCAGCGCCGGGTTATCAAGCCACCCATCCGCCTGCTTCTGCACCCGCCCGAGGAACGTCCCGAGCTGCTCCGCCATCGCGATCACCATTGGTTCAACGGCATCCGCTGCGGTATCGACCACTGTTTGCTGTTTTTTCGCTGCTTTACGCTTCGCCATGCACGCTACCTCGAGGGTGAACTGATGCAGAGAGCGTGCCGGGCGGGTGCCGGCGAGAGGGTGTGACGCTGAGCAGGCGACAAACGGCAAGCGTGCCGTTTGTAAGTCCCTACCCCGAGGCGCGGTGCAACGAGTGTCTCTCGACGTTTTCGTTGAACGAGCCGACGCGGGGCTTTATTCCGGAAAATGGCGCGCAGGCGAACGATCTTTGAACGGGCCGAGCGACATTTTCCCGGCGAGCTGAGCCGAAAACGGCGAGAGATACTCGTTGCGCTACCGAGCCGAGAGATCGAAGGAGGGATCGACAAACCTTCCACCTTCGCGCTGCGCGCTACGGTGGACAAGAAAGGTTTGTCGCCACAGGACGTCTAATCGAAGCCGACGACGAGGAGGGTCTGGTCGTCTTCCGGCTCGACGCCGCCGGAGAACTGATCTAGATGAGAGACGATCGCGGTCACGATCTCCTGCGGCTTCTCGCCGCTCTTGCGCGCGAAGGCGTCCACCAGCCTCTCGAGATCGAACATCGTCCCATCCGCCGCCTGGCGATCGGTGATGCCATCCGTGAAGAACGCCCAGCGATCGCCGGGGTTGAACGGATACTCGGCGCACGGCACGGCCTTGAGGTCGTCCCACAACAGGCACATCGACGTGTCGACGTCCGATGCCTTCACGCCCTCACCCGGACGCGAATAGAGCGGCGGCGGATGGCCGGCGGATGACACACGAATGGTGCGCTTCGACAGATCGAGCACCGCGTAGATCGCCGTCGCATACATCGGCGAATCCCACAGGTACTCGAAGTGGCGATTGATGTAGCGCAGCACCGACGGCGGATCGTCGGGCATGCCGGGATAGGTGTGGATGACGGCGCGGATCATCGCCATCACGATCGCCGACGGCGCGCCGTGGCCCGACACGTCAGCGACGAACACGCCGAGGCGATTGCCGCTGAGCTGCAGCACGTCGTAGTAGTCACCGCCGGCATGCTTGCTGGTCTGGTAATAGGTGCCGAACTTCACCGCCGGGTGCGGCGGCATCTTCCTCGGCAACAGGTCGCGCTGCATGCGCGCCGCGCCAACCAGCTCCTTATCCAGCTTGTCGCGGCTCTGCCGCAACTCGCGCTCGAGATGCTGGCGCGACAGGTGCACGCCGACGCGCGCGAGGACCTCTTCGCCCTGGATTGGCTTGGTGATGTAGTCCACCGCGCCAAGCTCGAGACCCGACACCTTGTCCGATACTTCGCCGCGCGCCGAGAGGAAGATCACCATCGTGTCCTTCGTCTCCGGCTGCGCCTGCAACTGCCGCAGGACCTCGAAGCCATCCATGCCCGGCATCATCACGTCGAGCAGCATCAGGTCCGGCTTCGTCTTCTTCGCGATGTCGAGCGCGGTCGTGCCATCCTTCGCGGCCAGGATGCGATGCCCGCTGACCTGCAAGGTCCGCATCAGCACCTGCAGATTCGTGGAGCTGTCGTCGACGATCAGTATCGTCGCCGGCGGTGCAGGCAGCATCAACGCTTCCCCGCTGCTTCCAGCGATGCCGCAAGCTCGCGCACACCGTCGAAATCAAATCCCGCCGCCAACGCCGCAATCCGCTTGCCGAGCGCCACGTCCACGTCATCCCCAGCGGAGAGCGTTACCGCCATCACCTGCAGATCGGTGACGGCGCCAATCTCCACCGCCTCACGCAGCCGCGGCGCCAGGTCGGCATGCCGGGACGCAACGGCAATCGGCCGCTCCGCCTCTTGCGTCTCATCCTTCTCCCACACGAACAACACGCCAAGCTCCTTGCGCATCGCCGCAAACAGAGATTCCGCGCGCACCGGCTTCGGCAGGTAATCCACGCAGCCGGCTTCACGCGCAGCGGAGCGCATGTCGCCCATCGCGCTCGCGGTCACCGCGATCACTGGGATGTCCTTCGTCACGGCGTTCTGACCAAGACGCATGGTGGCCGTGAAGCCATCAAGGTCCGCCATCCGCACGTCCATGAAGATGATATCGGGACGGTGCGTCATCGCCAGCGACACGCCCTCGACGCCGCCGGTCGCGGTGATGACCTTCACGCCGGCACTCTCGAGCAGGCTGGCAAGAATCCGACGACTCACCG
>DATMJU010000724.1:0-15500 GCA_035553795.1 Vicinamibacterales bacterium | reverse complement strand
CTCCTGGTGGGCATCGCCTGCCTGGTGCTGACGCTGACGCGCCCCGCCGCGCAGGGCTTCATTGCCGTGCCCGCGCTGCTGGCGCTGATGGTTGCCGGCAACTGGCGGCGGCGCGTGGCCTACGCCGCGATCATGACGTCGATCTACGTGTTCGGGCTGCTGCCGTGGATGTCGCTCAACCAGCGAACGTACGGGTTTCACGGCGTGGCGCTGGGGCAGGGACTTGGCCTGTTCATTCGCACCTCGCAGATCGAACGCTACGAACCGTCGATGTACCGCGCGTATCCGGACGTCGAAGAACTCCTGACATTTGCCCGGACGACGCAGTCAGCCGCGGGGCACGTGGTGGATGGACTCAGGCGGCGCGGCTACTCTTCGGCGAGGACGGACGAATTGTTGTACCGGGCGTCGCTCAGCGCTATCGCGCAGCGTCCCTGGGAGTTCAGCGTCCATTCGATTCGGCAGTGGTGGCGCCAGCTTGGTTCGCTGGACGACGAGGACATTTGCACGGGAGCGGAAGGGGCGTACCTCTGCAGTGATCGCACCATCGGCTATGCGCGTGAGCCGTTCCTGAACCGGCCGCTCCATGCGGATCACCAGCCGGCCCGGCCACTGGTCGTCGCCTATTTCCGCAACTTACGCATTCCCATGCATGTGGTGACGACGCTGGCGGCGTTCGGCGCCCTTGCCGCGATTGCTTCGGCGCCGCCTCTGCTGTTGCGCGTGCGCCTGTTCCTGATCCTGACGGTCGTCTACTTCACGCTGCTCCCCGCGATCACGCAAAGCCTGCAGGATCGCTTCCGCCTGCCCGTGGATGCCGTGTTGTTCGTCCTGGCCGCGTTCGGTCTGGCCGAGCTGGCGCGCCTTGTTTTGCGACGCACATCAATCGATCACGGGTCCCAGCCTTCCTCGTAGCTCTGCCACGGGAATAGGTTCCTGCAGCCAGGGGTTCTGTATGCCGGCGGTTCGCCTTTGCTCGTCGAGTCACGGCGCAACCGATTGAACCTGTAACCCTTTTCGAGGACGAAGCATGCGAACACAGATCCTGGGTTTGTCTGCCATCTTCGTGGTCTCCCTGGCAATGATGCCGGGGCAGGCCTCGAGCCATCGCGAGGCACCATTGCTCGCGCAGGACCCGATGGCGGATAACACCGACGTTTACGCGTTTGTCTCTCCGGACGCTCCGGACACGGTCACGCTCATTGCGAACTTCATCCCATTTCAGAAGCCGGATGGCGGACCGAATTTCTACTCGTTCGACCCCAACGTGGTCTACGAGATCCACATCGACAACAACGGCGATGCGGTGGAGGACATCACCTACCAGTGGCGCTTCACGACGGAAGTGCGCAACCCGGCAACGTTCCTCTACAACACGGGTGCGGTCACGTCACTTGACGATCCGGATCTGAACGTTCGCCAGTTCTACCGCTTGTCGCGCATCGACGGGCCGCGCCGCACCGGCACCGT
The DNA here is from genome assembly GCA_035553795.1 of Vicinamibacterales bacterium. GTDB lineage: Bacteria > Acidobacteriota > Vicinamibacteria > Vicinamibacterales > UBA2999 > 12-FULL-67-14b. The sequence continues at coordinate 14,030 of DATMJU010000724.1, read as the reverse complement.
GACGGAGTTGTCCGGCCGCCTGCCGGTTCCGCCGCCCAACATCGGTCCGCGCTCCACGCCGAACTACGGCGCGCTCGGCGGCGGCGTCCAGGCCGTTGGCACCGGCATGCACGTGTTTGCCGGTCAGCGAGACGAGGGCTTCTACGTGGACCTCGGCATTTTTGACCTGCTCGGCGTCGGCTCAGGCCAGGTCGAGGACAGCACCGCCGGTTTCAACGTGAGCACCCTGGCGATCCGCGTGCCGAAATCGCAGTTGTCGCGCGGCAATGCCACGCCGACCAGCGCCAGCGATCCGAACGCGATCATCGGCGTGTGGTCAACGGCCAGCCGGTTCGCCACGCGCACGCTGTCGGCGGGCGCGCAGTCGCACAGCGGCGCGCTCGTGCAGGTGTCGCGGCTCGGCAATCCGCTTGTCAACGAAGCGGTGATTGACCTGGCTCGCAAGGACGCGTTCAACGGCATCGAGCCGACGAGCGACGCGGTCGCGCTCGACCGTGTGACCGATCCGGAAGTGCCGAAGCTGTTGAAGCTGATCTTCAACGTGGATTCCCCGCCGGCGCCGCGTAACGACCTCGTGACGATCTTCCTGACCGGCATTCCCGGCCTGAACCAGCCCGCCAACGTCCGCGCCGCCGAGATGCTGCGCCTCAACATGGCGATTCCGCCGTCCGCGTCGCCCAGCCGCCTCGGTGTGCTCGGCGGCGATCTCGCCGGCTTCCCGAACGGCCGCCGCGTGGGTGACGACGTGCTCGACATCGTGCTCCAGGCCGCCGCCGGCGCGACGCCGCTGACGCCCGCCTTCTCGCGCTCGCCGAACAACTCGCTCGGAGACGCGGTCGATCGCAACGATGTGCCGTACCTGACGTCGTTCCCCTACCTCGGGATTCCGCACGCAGGCAACCGGTAAACGATTAGGCACCGAAGGATCCACCGATTACCGTCCACAGATTGCTTCCAGGGTGAATCAACAATGAGTAGTCGGTGGGTCCTTCCAATTGGTGCGGTCGTTGCGACGGTCATGATTGTCGGCGCGACGCTCAGGGACGCACGCGAGACCGCGGCGGCGCCGGTCGCGGCGCCAGTGATGCCGGTGACGCTGACCGGCACCACCCGCACGGAGCTGACGTCCACGGTCAGCGAGATGACGGAAAGGCTGAAGAAGAACTCCGGCGACGCGGTTGCGGTGGTGTCGCTGACCAACGCGCTGATTCGTCTGCAGCGCGTGAACAATGATGGGCGCGCCGTGATCGCGGCCGAGGAGCACCTGCGCGCGTTCCTGAAGGCGAAGCCCGAGCACTACGAAGCGCGCCGCATGCTCGCCGCCGTCCTGCTGTCACAGCACCGCTTCGGCGATGCGATCGCCGAGGCCAATGCCGCAATGGCGATCGATCCGCGCGACGCGTGGAACTACGGAGTTGCTGGTGACGGCTACATGGAGCTCGGCAACTACGAGAAGGCCTTCGAAGCGTTCGATCGCATGGGGCAGCTTCAGCCGGGCCCGCCGGCGTACGCGCGTACCGCGTATGCCCTCGAGCTGAAGGGTGATCTCGAGGGCGCACTCGAGTACATGCGCAAGGCCGCGGAGGGCACGTCTCCCAACGACGCCGAGTCACAGGCGTGGCATTACGCGCAGGTGGGGGACCTCCTGTACCAGCTCGGACGCTATCCGCTGGCGCGGCTCGAGTACGAGCGCGCGGATGCGACGTTCCCCGGTCACCCGATGGCGGTGGTCGGCCAGGCGCGCATCAGGATGTCCGACGGCGACCTCAAGGGAGCGCGCCTGCTATTGCAGACGCAGCTCGCCAGGACCGCCACGCCGGATCTTGCCGCGGCGGTAGGGGAGTTGTCGCTCGAGCTGGGCGACGCGACGATGGCGGAACAGTACTTTCAGATGGCTGAACAGATCGAGCGCGGTGCCTGGGGCAATGGCGCGCGTCAGCCGCAAGCGATGGCGCGTTTACTGGCCGACCGTCCGGGCCGCGAACAGGAAGCCGTGACGCTCGCCGAAGAAGCGGCGCGGAGCCGCGCCGACATCTTCACGATGGATACGCTGGCGTGGGCCTATTACAAGAGCGGCCGGCTCGCGGACGCGAAGGCTGCGTCCGAGCGGGCGCTGCGAACGGGTACGCGCGACGCGCGTATTCGGTGCCACGCCGAGATCATCGGCGTAGCATCGCCGCGCCACGGTGACGCTATTTCTGAGCGTGCACCCGCTTCCACTCGTCACTGCCTTGAATGGCGTCCTTGATCAGCTGCTTGGCTTCCTCGTCCGTTTTCCCTTCGACGCGCGCGTTCATGTAGACGTCGATCACCCACGCGCCAATGGCCTCGAAGTCCGGCTGCTTCTGGTCGGAGCGCCACAGCCCGTCCGAACGGCGCAGGCCTTCATCGGACGCGTAGTACTGGTGAAGCCACTGCGCCGCCTGCATCACGTCACCGCGGTGTCCCTTGAGCCGTTCGGCTGCCAGCTTGCCGACCTGCTGCTCGAATTGCCGCTGCTGGAATTCCATTGATGACTGCAGCTGGGTGATGCGGCGGTTCTGCCAGTAAACCTGGCCGATTAGTACGACAACGACGATGGCGAGTATGGTGGTGATCAGGCGCGAACGGTCCATAGTTCACCGATTAAACACCGATTTCGCCCCCGCTGAATAGGGCTGAGTTGCGTGGCCCGCCTGTCAAACCTCCCCGAAGCCGCCCGCTGGTCGGTGGCATACTGATCATGTGAGAGGCTTGCGTTTCGTCGTCGGATTCCTGGTTGTCGCCACCGTGTTGTCCGTGGTGGCCATGCTGCTGTTGTACGTGGTCGTGTCGCAGGAGCCTGATGTCCCTGCCAACGCCACCCTGGTGATTAGCCCCTCGGGCGATCTCCCGGAGATCGCGCCGGATTTGATCCTGGGCGGTGGACGCGAACTCACCATTCGCGGCTACGTCGAGCTGATTCGCAAGGCGAAGAGCGACGACCGCATCAACGGCATCCTGCTTCGGCCGGGCGGGATCAATTCGCCGTTCTGGGCCAAGCTCCAGGAACTGCGCGACGCGATCGAGGACTTCAAGACCAGCGGCAAGTACGTGCATGCATGGCTCGAGTACGCGGGCGATCGCGAGTACTTCCTCGCCACGGCCGCCGACAAGGTTTACCTGCTGCCATCAGCGTCGCTCGATCTCACGGGCGTGGCCAGCTACGAAGTCTTCCTGCGCGGCACGTTCGACTGGCTCGGCACCTATCCCGATTTCCTGCACGTCGGCGACTACAAGACCGCGGTCAACACCTACCTGGAGAAGACCTTCACGCCCGCGCACAAGGAGATGAGCCAGTCGATCAACCGCAGCCAGTACGACCAACTGGTGCGCGCGATTGCGGATGCGCGCGAGAAGCCGGAAGCGGAAATCCGCGCGCTGATCGACCAGGGGCCGTTCCAGCCGGTGGACGCGCTGCGCGTCGGATTGATCGACGAGGTGGCCTACGAGGATGAACTCGACGACATCACCGAGGACCTCAAGGGCGCCGACTACATCAATGCCGAGGAGTATGCCGCGGTGTCGTGGGAGCGCACGGGCACCCGCCGCGGCTCGAAGGTGGCGATCATCAACGCCGCCGGCGTGATCAACTCCGGCGGCAGCGGCTTCGATCCCGTGAACGGCGCGGTCGTCGGCGCCGACTCGCTCGTGGAGTACATCCGCGAGGCGCGCGCGGACCGCGCGGTCAAGGCCATCGTGCTGCGCGTCGACAGCCCGGGCGGTTCGTCAACGGCGTCCGACGTGATCTGGCGCGAGCTGACGATTTCGCGAGAGAACAATCGCCCGGTGATCGTGTCGATGTCGGACCTCGCGGCTTCGGGCGGCTACTACATCGCGCTCGGCGGCGATGCGATCGTTGCGCAGCCGGGGACGCTGACCGGCTCGATCGGTGTCTACACCGGCAAGTTTGTCGTCAGCGGCTCACTGGAGAAGCTTGGCGCCAATATCGAGGCGACGAGCGACGGCAAGCATGCCGAGATTTACTCGCCGGACCGCCGCTTCACGCCTGAAGAGCGGACCAAGATCGTCGAGTCCATGCAGAACGTCTACGACCAGTTCATCGAGCGCACGGCCGCGGCGCGCCAGATGACGCCCGAGAAGGTCGACGAGATCGCGCAAGGCCGCGTCTGGACGGGGCAGCAGGCCAAGGATCTTGGCCTGGTCGACGAACTCGGCGGGCTCTACAAGGCGATCGACATGGCGAAGCAGCGCGCCCGCATTCCCGCGGACGAGGAAGTGGAACTGGTGGTCTATCCGCCGCACCGCAGCTTCTACGAGGTGTTGTCGGAAACGATCGCCTCGCCCGTGGGGCGCTTGCGCGCGGCGACGACGTCGGAAGCGTTGATGGAATTGCTGGGGCCCAGGGAGCGGCGCGCGTTAGCGGCCGTCCTGGCCCCGTCGAGGTTGTTCAGGTCAGGGCAAGTGCTGGCGCACATGCCCTACGTCTTCGTCCGCTAGATCCCGGTGATGCGAGCCAGGGTCTCTTCGCGGATCGCGATCCGCAGACCCTGCTTCGCCTTCTGCATGTAGGCGCCGAAGAACTTGTCGCGGCGGCCGTTCACCAACTCGTCGCGCAGTTGATCCTTGCCGCCCTGGATCTCGGCATCGGTCACATCCACCTTCTCAACCACGCGCACGATGGCGGTGCCGGTCGGCGTCGTGATGGCGTCGCTGACGCCGCCTTGCGCCAGCGCGAACGCGGCGGTGTCGATGGTGTCGCTGATCCCGATGTCCGGAATCGCGGAGCCGCGGGCGATGAGCTCGGTGCTCTTGATCTCGAGACCGGCGCGCTTCACGGCGGCGGCGAAATCCTTCGCGGTCTTCAGCTCGGCGGCAATCGCGGAGGCGCGCTGCTTGGCCAGCTCGGTCGCCTTCGTTTGCTTCACGTCTTCGGTGACGCGCTCGCGCACTTCATCCAGCTTCGGCACGTAAGCGTCCTGGCGGCCGGTCACGGTCGCGAACACCCAGCCCGGCGCGACGCGCATGGCAGGCGTGACTTCGCCTTCCTTCATGCCGAACAGGCGGCCGGACAGTTCCGGCTGTGAGCCGATGCCGACCAGGGGCTCGCCCGAGAGGAGCAGCCCCGTCTCGGTGACGGTCATCGAGCGTTCCTGCGCGACGCGATCGAGATCGGCCTGCGTCTTGATGGTGGCTTCGAGCGACTTGGCAATCTTTTCCGCCTCAGCCTGCGCCTTCTGCCACTTCAACTGCTCTTCGAGTTCGGCGCGAACTTCGGCCAGCGGGCGCGTGGCGTCCGGCTTGTTGTCCACGACCTTGATGATGTGGAAGCCAAACGCGGTCTTCACCAGGTTGCTGATCTCGCCGTTCTTCATGGCGAACGCCGCCTGCTCGAACTCGGCCACCATGCGGCCGCGGCCGAAGTAGTCGAGGTCGCCGCCGTTGGTGTTGTTGCTTTCGTCTTCGGAATACTTCCGGGCGAGGGCCGCGAAGTCCGCGTTGGGCGCCTTGGCCATCTTCAACACTTCTTCGGCCTGGGCCTGGACCGCCTTTTCATCCTTGCCTTCGGTCTTGAAGAGGATGTGGCTGGCGCGCACCTGCGCGGGAGTCTGGTACTGCGAGAGGTTCTGCTTGTAGAACGCCTCGATCTCCGACTCGGGCACGGTGATGGACTGGCGGACCTGGTCGACGTTGAGCAGCGCGAACTTGATCTTGCGCTTCTCGCCGATGCGATAGCGTTCCTTGTCCTTTTCGAACGCGGCGTAGAGCTCGGCGTCGTTGACAGTCACCTGGTTTTTGAAGGCGTCGGCGGTGATGGGCACCACGTCGAGCTTCACCTTTTCGTTGCGGCGCTTGAACTCGGCGACGACCTCGTCGTCGCTCACCGACATCCAGCCGGTCAGCGCGTTGCGGAGCTTCTCGATCTGCAGCGCGCGGCGCAGGCTGCGCTCGAATTCGGCGGTGGTCATCCGCGGATTCTGGAACTGCAGCAGCTGGCGATAGCGCTGCTCGCCGATGAACCTGCCGTTCTCCTGGAAGCCCGGCAGCGCGAGGATGCGTTCACGAATCTCGACGTCGGAGACCGTGATGCCCTGCTTGCGCGACTCGGCGACCATCGCTTCTTCGTCGACCAGCGAATTGAGAATCTGGCGATCGATGCCGAGCTGCTTGATCAACTGATCGTTGATCTGTCCGCCGTAGGCATTGCGATACGCCTGCACCTGCGCGTTGTAGCGCTGGGTGAAGGCGCCGACCGTGATCGGCTCGCCTTCGACTTCCGCGAGCACCTCACTTGGCGCCGCGCCAGTGGGGGTCGTCAGGAAATCTGGAATGTAGAAGACCACAAAGGTCAGGACGACCAAGGCAAGGCTCCACTTGAGCCAGCCCTTGTGCCGCCGCATCCGGTCGAGCATAGTCATTCAGCGAATCCTCAAAGGAAACGTCCATATTAGCGTAGTTCCGGGCTACAGGTTCCGGCTTCCGGGCCTGGTTCTGTCCACCAAACCCGAAGCCTGTAACTGGTACCCCGGAATCTTGGTTCGGTGATATATTCAGGAAATTGAATGACTTACGGCGGTTCTCGCCGTCCGGATCTGGCTGCCCGCCTGCGGCGCGGCCAGCGCGTGCTCAAGAGCCGTCTTGAACGGCCTGAGTCCGTGCTGGCGTTACTGCGCGCCGCTCACGACTCGCTCGACCCGGAAAGCATCGGCAAACTCGTCGTGAACCGTGCTGAGGAGTGGTTCAAGACGCCCGCATGTGGCGTTTTTGCCGCCGACCTCGACGGACAGATCGCGAACCTCTCATCCAAAGGGATGGGGGAGTCGCTCTCGCCAGTCGCGCTGGATGTGGCGCGGTGGGTCATCGGCAACGGGCGCGAATTTGCGTCCGCCGATATTCGGAAGGATTCGCGAGCGGCCGGCCCTGGGGGGGCGGTGCTCGCCTGGCCACTGCGGTGCCGCACCCAGAACGTCGCGGCGCTGGTGGTGATGGAACGTCAAGCGGCCAAGCAAGTGCCGCAGCTATCGCCGGCAGTTGGCGCGGCGCTTTCGGCCATGCTCGAAGGGCCGGCGCAGGCGCTCGATAACGCGCTGCGGTTGAAACGGTCGGAGGCCTTGTCGGTCACCGACGATCTCACGCAGCTCTACAACTCCCGCTACCTCAACCAGGTGCTGCGGCGTGAAGCCAAACGCGCCTCTCGTTCGGGCCGGCCGCTGTCGCTGCTGTTCCTGGACCTCGACGGTTTCAAGGGAATCAACGACACGCATGGGCACCTCGCGGGAAGCCGGGCGCTTGTCGAGGCAGCGGCGGTCATTCGCCGGTGTGCGCGTGAAACCGACGTCGTCGCGCGGTTTGGTGGCGACGAGTTTGCAGTCATCCTGCCCGACACCGGCTCCGAAGGCGCCGCGGCAGTTGGAGACCGTGTTCGTGAGCGGCTTTCGGTGCATCCGTTCCTGGAGAGCAACGGATTGAACCTCAGGCTCACGGCGTCGGTCGGGGTGGCCACATTGCCCGATGTGGCGGCCTCCGCTGAAGAATTGGTGCGAGCGGCCGATATGGCCATGTACCAGGTAAAGGATTCGGGCAAAAACGGCGTTCGCATCGCTCAGGCCGAGTAGTCTGGGACTGCACGGTTCAGCACAGCGGCAGCGCATCGTAGTTTTCATACACGTAGGCACGCAGACAAAAAATGGGTCTTGGTTCGCTACTCTCGTTTCTTTCCACCGATTTGGCCATCGATCTCGGCACGGCGAACACGTGCGTCTACGCGAAGGGCCGCGGCATCGTTGTCAACGAGCCGTCCATGGTCGCGGTCAACAAGGTGACCGGCCGCGTCGAGGCCGTCGGCACCGGCGCGAAGGAGATGCTGGGCCGCACGCCTGGCAACATCGTCGCGATCAAGCCGATGAAGGACGGCGTCATCGCCGACTTCGACGTCACCGAGAAGATGCTGACGTACTTCATCAAGAAGGCCCATAACGGCAACGTGTGGGTGCGTCCCCGGATCATCATCGGCGTGCCGTCGGAAATCACGCAGGTCGAGAAGCGCGCGGTCAAGGACTCGGCGTATCGCGCCAAGGCCAGCGAAGTGCACCTGATCGAGGAAGCGATGGCCGCGGCGATCGGCGCCGGCCTGCCGATCACCGAGCCCGCTGGCAGCATGATCGTCGACATCGGCGGCGGCACGACCGACATCGCCGTCATCTCGCTCGCCGGCATCGTCTACAGCAAGGCGGTGCGCGTGGCGGGCAACGAGATGGATGAAGCGATCATCCAGTACATCAAGAAGACGTACAACCTGCTGATCGGCGAGCGCACCGCCGAGCAGATCAAGATGGAGCTGGGCTCCGCGTATCCGCTCGACGAGCGCATGACGATGGAGATCAAGGGGCGGCACCTGATCGAAGGCGTGCCGAAGACCATCACCATCACCGACGAAGAGATTCGCGAAGCGCTGGCCGAAACGGTCAACGTGATCGTGGACGCGGTGCGCGTGGCGCTCGAGCGCACGCCGCCCGAGCTGTCGGCGGACATCGTCGATCGCGGCATCGTGATCACCGGCGGCGGCTCGCTGCTGCGCAACCTCGACAAGCGGCTGCGCGAAGAGACCGGCCTGCCGGTGTCGAGCGCGGAAGATCCGCTGTCATCGGTCGTGCTCGGCGCGGGGAAGATGCTCGGCGAGTTCGACCTGCTGCGGAAGATCGCGATCGACTAACCGGGGACTGGGAACCGGGAACCGGGAACCCGATTCATGGCAATCGCAGACATCAGACAGCGGCCCGGCTTCATTCTTGGCGCGGCCATCCTCCTGCACGTTGTCCTGATCTCCGCCCAGGTCAACACGGCCTCGGGCCTGCCGGTGCTGCAGGTGGTCACCTTCGGCAGCTTCTCTGAAGTGCAGCGCGCGATGATGTCGATGATCGACGGCGTGCGCGGCATGTGGTCCGGCTACGTGGATCTGCAGGACGTGCAGGCAGAGAACGCGGCGCTGAAAGCGGAATTGCAGAACCTGCAGGTCCGTTTCCAGCAGGAGCGCGCCGAAGCACAACGCACCGACAACCTCCGCCAGCTGCTCGAGTTGCGCGAGCGCGCGAACCTCGAAACCGTCGCCGCAGAAGTGATCGCGGGCCCGGCAAGTCCTGACTTTCGCACCGTCACCATCGACAAGGGATCGTCAGACGGACTGGCCACTGACATGGCGGTGATTTCACCGGCCGGCGTCGTGGGCCGCGTCATCCTGCCGAGCGGCCGCGCCGCGAAGGTGCAGCTGCTGATCGATCGCAACGCCGCGGCCGGCGTGCTGATCGAGCGCACGCGCGTGCAGGGCGTGGTGATGGGCGTGGGTGACGGAGTACTCCGTTTGCAGTACGTGCCGGGCACGGCGGACGTGAAGACCGGCGACCTGGTGGTGACGTCGGGCATCGACGGGATTTACCCGAAGGGCTTCGTGATCGGGACGGTCGACCAGGCCGATCGCGGCGCCGGCGCGTTCCACGAGATCACGGTCCGGCCGGCGGTCGATTTTGCGCGGCTCGAGGAAGTGCTGATCGTGAAGTCGGTGCCGCCCGCGCGCGAACAGCTCGAGGAGCAGAAGTGAGGAGCGCCGCCGCGCTGGCGGCGATCCTGATCGCCATCGCGCTCCAGACCACGCTGGCCAGCCTGGTGTTCCGCGGCAGCACCGCGATTGACCTGGTGCTCATCGTCGTGGTGTTTGTGGCGATCAAGTCGGGTCCCGTAACCGGGGTGATGGCCGGGACGGTCGCCGGGCTGATCCAGGACTCGTTGTCGAGCGGCATCCTGGGCATCGGCGGGCTGGCGAAGACGATCGTTGGGTTTGGGGCCGGCGTGCTGGGGTCCCAGTTCATCGTCACCGCCCCGCTGCCGAGGTTCCTGTTACTGCTGCTTGCAACCGGGGTGCATGCGGCGATATTCATGGGGTTGTACACGCTGCTGAACCTCCGGCAGTTCGACACCCCCTACCCCGCGATTGCGGGCCAGGCGCTGGGAAATGCGTTCGTGGGCGTGGTCGCGTTCCAGATGATTGAGTGGCTCCCGGGCTTCGTCGACAGACGTCGCGCGGGGCGGTTTTTGAAGCGATAATTACGTCATGGCGATTGCCGAAGATCGGCGCCGGCTCACGACCCGCCTCACGGTGTTGAGGGTGTCGATTGGTGTCGCCTTTGGCCTGCTTGCCGGCGGTTTCTGGTTCTTCCAGGTTGTTCAGCACGCCCAGTTCAAGGAGATGGCGGAGAACAACCATCAGCGCACGCTGACGCTGCGCGCGCCGCGCGGCATCATCTACGACCGCACCGGCAAGCTGCTGGTCGAGAACCGCAACTCCTTCAACATTTCGATTGTCCGCGAGCACACCAAGGACATCGATCGCACCATCCGCATCGTCGCTGCCGTCACGGGGATGGAAGAGAAGGCGGTGCGCGAGATCGTCGATCGTCACCGCCGCGAACCGAGCTACCGCCCGATCGTGGTGGTGCAGGATGCGTCGCTGTCGCAGGTGGCCTCGGTGATGGCGCGCCGGCTCGACTTCGAGCTGCCGGACGTGATTGTGCAGGAAGTGCCGACGCGGCAGTATCCCGATGAGGACATGGCCGCGCACCTGATTGGCTATGTCGGTGAGGCCAGCGAGGATCAGATGCAGGCCGACGGCGTCACCACTGGATCGATCGTGGGCCAGTTCGGCATCGAGCGCGTCTACAACAAGCTGCTGATGGGCGAGGACGGCGCCAAGCGCGTGGTCGTCAACAGCATGGGCCGCGAAATCCGCACGCTTGAAGAAGTGCCGCCCGTGCAGGGCCGCCGCGTGCAGTTGACCATCAACTACGCGATGCAGAAGGCGGCCGAGGACGCACTGCGCAACTACGGCTACAACGGATCGGTCGTCGTGCTCGAGCCGAAGAGCGGCGAAGTGCTGACGCTGACCAGCCTGCCGGCCTTCGATCCGAACGACTTTGCCACCGGCATCGATCGCGCGACCTGGGCGTCGCTCAATACCGACAAGCTGCGGCCGTTGCAGAACCGCGCGATCCAGGGACGCTACTCGCCGGGATCGACGTTCAAGATCGTGGTGGCGACCGCGGCGCTCGAGGAAGGTTTGATTACGCCTGAGCGCCAGGTGTTCTGCCCGGGCGGCGGCACCTTCTACGGCCGGTTCTTCCAGTGCCTCGGCAAGCACGGGTTCATGGACCTGCGCCACGCGATCGAGAAGTCGTGCAACACCTACTTCTACACGGTCGGCAACATGCTCGGCGTGGACAAGATGTACAAGTGGTCCGAGAAGCTCGGGCTCGCGCTGAAGAGCGGCATCGACCTGCCGAACGAAGGCGAGAGCATCGTGCCCTCGACCGAATGGAAGTTGAAACGCAACGGCGAGCGCTGGTATCCCGGGGAGACGATCTCGGTGGCGATCGGCCAGGGCCAGTTGTCGGTGACGCCCATTTCAATGGCGGTCATGATGGCGACCGTGGCCAACGGCGGTACCCGCGTGGTGCCGCGGCTGGTGAAGGCGCAGGATGACGGCAACGGCTGGCAGCCGGTGACGCATCCGCCGAGCCCCTACGCGCCGTTCCTCCTGAAGCCCGAAACCACCGCCGCGGTGCGCGACGGATTGTGGATGGTGGTCAACGGCGCCGGCACCGGCCGCCGCGCGATGGTCGCCGGCCGCGACGTGGCGGGCAAGACCGGCACCGCGCAGGTCATCTCGCTGCAGGGGCGCGACCGCGCGCGCGGCAAGACCGAGCAGGACCTTCGCGATCACGGCTGGTTCGTGTTCATGGCCCCGAAAGACAATCCCGAGATTGCCGGCGTCGTCTTCGCCGAGCACGGTGAACACGGCTCGTCGGCCGCGCAAGTCGCGCGGCACATCATCGACACTTACTTCGCACAGCGCGACGGACAGCCGCTGCCGGTGCTCGTGCCGCCGGCCCCTGCCGCGCCGGCTGCGCCGGCCACTCCGGCCCGCATCACCGCCGCGACGACTGCGGGGGGCGCGCACTAATGTTCGAGCGCCGCCTGTATTACCACATCGACTGGCTGTTGATCGGCCTCGTGCTGGCCGTGTGCGCGATCGGGCTGGCGATGATCTACAGCACGACCGGCGGCGCCGGCCGCGTCTATTGGACGCAGGTCTACGCCCTCGGCCTCGGGCTGATCGGCATGGCGGTCGCGGTCAGCATCGACTATCGCTCGCTCGCGGACAAGTCGCACTGGCTCTATCTCGGGATGATGATTCTCCTCGTCGCGGTGCTGTTCTTTGGCGAGGTCCGCGGCGGGTCCCGGCGCTGGATCGATCTCGGCGCCTTCAATCTGCAGCCATCCGAGTTCGCCAAGGCGATGCTCGCGCTGATGCTTGCCAAGATGCTTGGCGAAGAGCGGCGTCCGGCGCTGACCAACACCGACCTCGTGATCGCTTGCCTGCTGACGGCGGTGCCGTTCCTGATCATCGCGCGCCAGCCGGACCTCGGCACGGCCGTGACCCTCCTGCCCATCCTGTTCGTCGTCGCGTACGTGGCGGGCATGCCGATGAAATACATCTACGCGGGGCTGGTGATCGCCGTCCTCGCGGCGCCGTTGGCCTACAGGTTCGGCCTGCAGGACTACCAGCGCGAACGCATTTCCACCTTCCTCGATCCGTCGCAAGACCCCAAAGGCGCCGGATATCAGCAGATCCAGGCCCGCATCACCGTCGGCTCCGGCGGTGTCACGGGCAAAGGCTTCATGGAGGGGACGCAGGGCCAGCTGCGCTTCCTTCCCGTCGCGCACAACGATTTCATCTTCTCGGTGCTCGCCGAGGAGCAGGGGTTGCTCGGTGTGCTCGTCGCGCTCGGGTTGTACTTCTTCGTCATCATGCGCGCGCTTGATGCGGCCCGCCTGGCCAAGGACCGTCTCGGCGCCTATCTCGTGCTGGGCGTGCTCTCGTCATTCACGTTCCAGGTTCTTTACAACATCACCATGTCGGCGGGTCTGGCGCCGGTCAAGGGGCTCACGCTGCCGCTGATGAGTTACGGCGGCTCGTCCCTGATCGCCACCCTGGTAGGGTTTGGTCTCATCCTCAACGTGAGGATGCGGCGATTCACGAACTGATGCATCCCTACCTGCCTGACCAGCCCGACCAGCCTAGAAGGGTTTCCCATGAACAAGGAGATGATCATCTCCTCCAACGGCCACGAAACACGCGTGGCCATTCTCGAAGACGACCAGCTCGCTGAACTCTTCGTCGAACGCGAACAAAATCGCGGCGTCGTCGGCAACGTCTACAAGGGACGCGTGTCGAAGGTGCTGCCCGGCATGCAGTCGTCGTTCGTGGACATCGGCCTCGAGCGCGACGGGTTTCTCTACGTCTCCGACGTCATCGCCAACCTTGATGAGTACGACAAGGATGACGATGACGAGGGTTCCAGTGGTTCCAAGGGTTCCAATGGTGCCAGTGGTTCTGAGGCCGGCCCCAATGGTTCTGTTGCGGCAGGAGGCGCCGCGGCGGCGCCGCCGGAACGGCGTGGACGCGGGCGCGGCGGGCGCGATCGTGACGAAGAGAAGCGCGCGCCAGAGCCGAAGATCGAGGAGTTGCTGAAGGAAGGGCAGGACGTCATCGTGCAGGTGGCCAAGGAGCCGCTCGGCACGAAGGGTGCGCGCCTGACCTGCCACGTGACCCTGCCCGGACGCTTCCTGGTGTTCATGCCGACGGTCGATCACATCGGCATCTCGCGCAAGATCGACAGCCGCGACGAGCGGTCGCGCCTGCGCGGCATCGTCAAGGAATTCCGCGAGCAGCACAGCTTCAGCGGCGGCGTCATCATTCGCACCGCGGCCTCCGGCCGTTCGAAGGAAGACATCCTCGCGGACCTGAACTACTTCTACAAGATCTGGGTCGATATGCGGCAGCGCGGCGAGCAGAAGCGCTCGCCGGTGACCGTCTATCAGGAGCCAAGCCTCGTTGCCAAGCTGCTGCGCGACTTGCTGACCGACGATTACTCGGCGATCCGCATCGACAACCCGGTCGAGTACCAGCGCGCGCTCGAGTTCATCGGCCGCATCATGCC
>DATMJU010000723.1:0-9446 GCA_035553795.1 Vicinamibacterales bacterium | reverse complement strand
TCCTTGACCGGCACGCCGGCGTCGACCTCGCGCAAGAACCCGACAATCTGTGCTTCGGTGAACCGTTTCTTCATCGTCCGACCTTTCTGAATTAGGCCGGACTCTAAATCGAAACGCTACTCAATTCCGGGGGGACGTCGCATCGATTCTACTGACTGTGACCCATCCTAACGACCGTGCTGGTGAACTCACCCGCATTGAGGGCTTTCGATTCATTTGGGCCTTTTACGTGAAAGGCTACAACCCGAATGAACACTGCCAGCCGTGCTTCATAGGCGCACGTGTTCGTAACTTCTGTACGCCAACCGCGATGAGCGGACGCACAGTCGCTCTAGATCGAATGGATCGATACCCCTACGTCTATGTGTGCGGAGTCGGCGTCGGACCGAAGGACGAGCTGTGGAGGCAGAACCTCCATTTTCCGTTGAGGCACGAAGAGGGCACTGTTGCCGAGATTGAAAGCTATAACGGCTATCGCCTTCGCGCTCAGAACGCAGTGCAGGTTGAGATTCCCGCTCTACCTGAGGGGTGGCACGGCAAGGACCGTGAGCACACTCGTTGCAAGAACTTCCAATTCGCCGTTGCTTCCTTCGGGTACCCGATACCGGTGCAGCGGTAGCTGGGCGCTGCTCGAAAGCTTCACTTACAACAACGAATTAGGCAGAACAACGAGCGGCAAGTATCTCCGCCCGCTTTCGCTTGAACACACGCACCCAATCTTCGACCCACCGGTCGCCTGCGTCCGTCCGCGCCGGCGATCTCCTCACCGCGCTTCGTGACCTGCGACACCGTAAAGAGGTCGCGAATCTGCTTGTCGCTCAAGTGTGCGAGGCGCTGCGACAGGAAGCGGCGGCCGGCTTCGCAGATCACCGGATCCTCGAGGCTGCCCGTGAACGAGCGCGGCATGTCGCCGATGCACTGCTTCGCATCCTTCCAGATGCCCGCCTCGTCCCAGTCGGCGAGGTCCATCTTGCTGGTGTTCAGTTTAGTTGCCTTGGCAAACGAACCGCCAAGATCCTCGATGGACCAGCCACGCCTCCGCGCGTGTCTCGTTGCTCCAGCCACAACCCACACAGAATCACCGAATCACAGAGAACCACCTTTGATTAAGGCAGGTTCAGAAGTTCTGTGCTTCTGTGGTTCCGTGTGAGTTGTTACTGGACCTTGGTTATCAGATCACGTCCGTAGCTGCGGCCCGCGGTTAGCGACTGTGCCCATTGCGAGCGACAGCGCGCCCAGCCACGGCGTCAACGGCGACGCGCCATCCGGCAGCGGAGGAACCGTGGCCGGCGGGACGTCGAACATCATCGGAGCCTCCTTGATCGGCTCGCTCGACCGAGGTGGCACTTCGTCGGAGGACGATACGCGTGTCGGCTCGGAGGCCTTCGCGCCTTCCGCGCTCGCCGCCGTATTCGCGGTCGTCAACACCGATGTTCGGGCGCGCTCGGCGAGGCGCATCGCCTGCTCGCGCGGATAGACGAACTCAAACCCGGTCGACGTGCCCGGATACCACCAGGCGCGAATCGCCTGCACGGTTCCTTCCGTGCCCTCGATGAAGCGCACTTCCGGCTTCGCCGGCACGTGCTCGCTCTGCAACGGCATCGTCATCATCAGCCCGTATCGACGCCAGTGGTGTCCTGCACGTCGATGGTCCGCCGCGATCCGGTGGAATCGACAATCCGGAATACATACTTGCCAGGCGGCAACGTGACACCGGGCAGGGTGACCGGTTGACCAAACGTGAATTGCGTTCGGTAATCGAAGGTCTGCGCGATCGCGGGGGTGCTCGTGATTGCGGCGAGCACGGCGAAGAGGCAGACCGAGACACTCGTTCTCAGCATGATCCTTCTCCTTGTTCGCAATGTAAGGGGCGTGGTGAGACACGCCCCGGTAGTAAGACGGTTACGCCGTCGTCAGTTGCCGACGCTCTTCCTTCTTGTGGTCGGCCGAGAGCTCGCGATCTCCCGAGACGCCGGCGATCTGGATGCGCCGCGGCTTGATGCTCTCCTTGATCGGCACCGTCAGGCGCAGCATGCCGTGCTGGTGCGCGGCAGAGATGCGATCAAGATCGAGGAACTGGGGAATCGTGAGCGTCTGCTCGTATTGATAAGCCTGGCGGCTATCGCGCCGGCTCTCCTGGCCCTCACCGCGCTGTCCGGCGCGGATGGTCAGGGTCTGACCGGCCACTTCGAGCGATACGTCCTTGGGATCGATGCCCGGCAGCGGCACGTCAATCCGCCACTCGTCATCGCTGGACTGGACCTGGAACGACGACCGCGCGTGGCTGGTCCTGGCCGGGAGCTCGTTCCAGAACTGGTCGAACATGCGATCGAATTGCTGTTGTAGGTGGAAGAAGCTATCGAACGGATTGTTCAGCGGCAACATATCTGAAGAACCCTCCTGTGAAAATTACCTCCACCCACGATCCTAAAAAAGTCGATTTTTGTTTGTCAAGATCGACAGCGTGCGGCCGCGATCTCCGCTCGCTTGCGCTTGAAGACGCGGACCCAATCGTCGACCGTCACCGACCGCTTGCGACCGTCCGCGCCGGTGATCTGCTCACCACGCTTCTCAACCTGCGACACGGTGAAGAGGTCGCGAATCTGACGATCGGTTAGTCGTGCGAGGCGCTGCGCCAGGAAGCGGCGGCCGGCTTCGCTGATCTTCGGATCCTCGAGGCTGCCCGTAAACGAGCGAGGCATGTCGCCGACGCACTGCTTCGCATCCTTCCAGATGCCCGCCTCGTCCCAGTCGGCGAGGTTCATCTTGCTGGTATTGAGCTTGGTAGCCTTGCCGAACGAACCGCCAAGGTCCTTGATCACCAGCCACGCCTCCGCGCAGGTTTCGTTGCCCTTCGCGTCCTTCCGCTTGCGGCCTTCCTGGCAGACGATCTCCTGCTGGCCCGGCTTCGAATCCGAATGTTGGATGAACACCGCGAGCAGCTTGAACGCATCGAGGTGCGCGCGCGTGGCGCCGGCGCCGCGCGCGGAGAGCTTATCGAGCTCGGGCCACGCCCAGCCCTCGTAGCCAGGCACTTCAACCTTGTGCCCACCCTCGCGCTCGATCACCGCGGGGTTGAACTCCTTCGTCGACACGTTACTCGGGCTGCCGCGCTGCCAGTTCACGCCGCTCGTCGCAAAGGGATCCTCCGGACAGTTGAGACACGTGACGCGCGTGGGATACATCACGTCCGCCTGGAAGCCAAGCGCCCACAGCAGACGGCTGGCCGCGACCTCGGCGTAGACCTCGCCGTTCTTCTCGCCATACTTCACCTTCACGACGTCCTTCTTCCCCAAGTCGCATTCGAACTTCTGCGTCATGCCGCTGAGTGGCTTCTCGGGAAAGACAAAGCTGCACGTCACCTGCCCGGGAATGCGCTGCGACGGAGGAAGGACGGGACCTCGGATGATGTTGAGCGACGCGGTGTCGATCGGCCGCCAGACCTTTGCCCGCTCCATCACCGCCTGCCGCTCCTCAACGCTCAGCTTCTTGAGCGTCCGCGGACCAGCTGGCGCCTCGGTGTCGGGAGGGGGGCCGAGCCGACCCTTAGCGCATCCGGTGATCAGCGTTCCCACTATGGCCACCGCGAGCGTGAGTCGGAAGGTCATACGCAGCCCAGCTGCAACGTTCCTGCCACGTCGCTGAAGCTCATCCATTGGCCTGGTCAGTCGCTGGGCTAGCGCTCCAGCTCCGACTTCAACGCACGCATCCGCGCTCCGAGGGCCAGCAGCTCCTCACGCGCCAGCGCGCCGCGGGCGATGGGGAACATCGCGTTCTCCTCCTCCGAGATGTGATGCGAGATGCTCTCCTTCAACACCTTGAACTTCGCGCCCCACTTCTCGTTGTCCTTCCGGACCTCGTGAAGCTCCTGGATCAGGATGTCCGCCACGTGATGCTCCTCGATGCCCTCGAGGACCACATCGTGCGCCTCGGCGTGCGGGCGAAGGGCAGGGTAGAGGAGCTGCTCTTCGATCGCCTCATGCACGGTTAATTCGGCGGTCAACGCCTTGAGGATCTCGGCGCGACCCTTGATCGCGCGTTCGGTGGTCTCCTCGCCATCCTTCAGCAGCTTCTCGAAGCGGCGATGATCGGTCTCGAGCAGCGCGATCGGATCGTTCTCGTCCTTCGACCATGGCAGTCGCTTCGCGATCGCATCCACCGCGGTGAGCGCCGCACCCTTCGCAATGATGCCGACCTTCTGCAACGTCGTCCGCGGCTTCGCCTTTGTGGCTTTCCTGGTCGCCTTGGCGCGGGCAGCGGTCTTCGTCTTCGCTGCCTTCGTCTTCTTTGCTTTCCTGTTCGCCCGTTCGCTTGTCGGCCTGTTCGCCTGCTTCTTCGCCTTCTTCTTCGCCACGGGGATCTCCTTCGTTAACCGATAACCGCGATCATTCCTTCACTGCCTTCAGCGCCGACTTGGGCTTCACTGCGTCAGGATCCTTCTCGGCAAACGACGCCGGCTTCGGCCTTGACCCGTGCCGCGCCGCCCACACGCGCGTGAACTCTGCGCCGAACAGCAGGATCTGGCACGAGTAGTAGACCCACAGCAGTAGGACCATCACCGAGCCGGCCGCGCCGTAACTCGATGCGACGCTGCTCTGGCCTAAGTACCAGCCAATCACCTGCTGGCCAATGTTGAAGAGGATCGCCGTCACGACCGCGCCGGTCATGACGTCGCGCCACTTCAGCTTCACGTCCGGCAGGAACTTGAACAGCATCGCGAACAGCAGGGTCGTGACCAGCGTCGAGATCAGCAGGTTGACGAAACTCCAGAGCGTCGTGCTCTCGGGAGAGAGGCTCGAGAGCCACGAACCCAGCGCCGCGAGCGCGGCGCTGACGGCCAGCGAGACGAGCAGCAGGAAGCCGATGCCAATGACCAGGCCAAAGGACTCCAGGCGGCTGATGACCAGGGCCTTCAGGAACCCTCCCGCCTTCGGCTTCACGCGCCAGATGGTGTTGAGCGCAACCTGCAGTTCTAAAAACGCGCCCGTCGATGCGAGCAGGAAGGTAACAGCGCCAATGACGGTCGCCAGCACTCCGGAACCGCGCTTGCTCGCACCTTCGAGAAGGCCCTGCACCGCCAGCGCGCCTTCACGGCCGAGCAGGTGATCGATCTGCCCGACAATCTCTCCCCGCACCGCCTCGGCGCCGAACACGAAGCCGGCGATGGCAATCGCCATCAATAGCACCGGCGCAATCGCGAACAGGGTGTAGTAGGCGATCGACGCGCCCAACCTCAGGCAGTCATCTGCCCACCATGCGCTGGCTGCAGCAGTGAAGGTGCGCACGAAGACCATCAATGGCGATTGAAGCAACGAACATGCCGGATGTCGCCAGTGATGAGTTAGGCGGCGGGCCGCAACTTACTGACGCTTGCCGCGCCGAGGCCGCCGGGAACCCAGCTTCTCGATTCGAGAAGCAATATCGCGGAAGCCTGCACCCACGGTCTTCTCTAGAGCGCCAAGGCGATCGTCGTGAAGTTGGAAGGCGTGCCTGACGTCTGATTGAAAGTTGTCCAGCTTCGTATCTATCGAGCCGAGGCGCTGTCCGTGCTTATCGAACGTGATTTCCATGGCATCGAATCGCTTCCCCTGCTTGTGGAACTCTTTCGCAACCGTATCTTCGAGACGGCCAATCTGTTCGTCGAGCCGCATGATTTGATCCTTCGCCATTGTTGCATCATCCTCCGGACCGGGATCCTGCGAACCGCGGGCCAGCGCTGAGCGCTCTGAATTCCCCGCAAACGTGGGCGACTTCGATGGCCAAGTCGCGATTCTTGCGTACGCATGCCGAAAACCATGTCGCGATATTTCCGATGCGTTATCCGTGTCGCCTGCACTGCCTCTTAACGCTCGCAACAGGCGCAGTCGGTCGAATTGCCATGGGACGACGACGCTACCATCGTCGTTGGCGACGGTGTTCGACCGAAAATCGCTGAGATATGAAATAGGGCAGTTCCCGTTACCAGCGGAACGCGGTGTTCGCCGCGGCCGCCGACAATCGTGCCGAGAGTGCGCGGGCGATCTGTTGATCGAGATACGGAATATCCACCCGATGCGAGAAGTCGCCGGCGCCGGCGGTGTCGACCCGGACGCGCGCCATGGCGGCGCGGCGATCGAACGGGGTCTGGTGCATCGCCACCGCCTGGATCTTGTTCACACGCGCGAGCGTGGTCTGCTGCCACAGCCAGCCGCTGCGCATCGCGACCACCTCTTCACCGTCAGCCCACTTCAAATGCGTCACGTATTTCTGCGTGCTGATGATCGTCCAGGGCAACAGCACGAACAACACGGCGATGGCACCGCGGCCGATCAGGAACCACGCTCCGAGCGTGACGATCGCCGTGAAGACGAGCGACGGTTTGATCGCCCGCCTGAACGCGCGCGGATGCAACGGCTGCCAGTCGACGGTGGAGAGGTCGAAGCCGGGGACGATGTGCTGGAGGAGATTGGGGAGGGCGTCCTCGCGAATCAGCGGCGCGAGCCACTCGCGGACGTTTGACGACTGCTGCTTCGTGCCCGCACCACCCGCCGTTGCAACGCGCACGCTGGCGCGCTTCAGCCAGCGATGCAGCGGACCGGCACTGATCGTGATCGCCTGCACGCGACGGATCGGCACGGTGGCGGTGACTTTCGTGAAGAGCCCGTACTCGCTGCGCAGATCCTCGCCGATGCGCACCAGCCGGAAATCGTAGAGACGCACCAGCGCCCAGATCATCGAGATCACGCGCACCAGAATCAGCAGGACCGGTATCCCGGCGACCAGGACGGCCAGCTGCACGATCGGCAGCGGCCCGTCGCCGCCGATCGCCCTGAACAGATCGCGGAAGAAGCCGCGGCTGACGGTGCTGCCGACGAGCGGATCGAAGATGCGTCCGAGGCCGGCTTCCCACATCAAGCCGTAGGCCGCGCCGATCAGGACCATGCCCTTGTTCTCGAGGAAGCCGCAAAGCAGCAGCTCGCGAAGTGAAAGGTGGACGAGCTCTTCAGGTGCCGGGGTGCCCGAGTGACTGGGTGCCTGGGGGTTTGGTGCATCGGGTGCATCAGGAGCCACGGCGACCGCGCGCGCGCGCTGAGCAAATACCCGCCGACGCATCTCCTCGAAAGCCGCCTTCGGCAAGACGTTCAGCCGCGCCTCCTCCTCCTTGCCCCCGCCGGTTTCGACGCGGACTTCGACGACGTTGAAGAGGCGGTGGAAGAGGTTTTGAGTGGCGTCGACGTTCTGGATACGCGAGAAGGGGATGTGGCGCTCGTTGCGGAACAGCAATCCAGATCGAATCACCAGCTCGTCGCCGTCATAGCGGAGGCGGAAGGTGACGTAGCGAACAATGGAGGCGATCGCTGCCGGCACGAACAACACCATCAGCCAGGCTTCCCAGCCATCCGGAATGCCTCGCGACTGGCCGCCAGGCCCGCTCGACGATCGCGATGCGCCGAAAATCACAAACAGCGCCGGCACCGCGAAGTTCTTGACGTGCTTCGCCAGGTCGAAGAGCAGCGTCGCCGGATGCAAGCGCTGTTCAGACGGCATCGCTCGTCCCCCGCGGCAGCAGGTGCTCGCGGATCGCCAGCGCGCGGCCGTGCTCGAGGCCGCCAAGCTCCACCTTCGCGTGGTCGGTGCCGGCGGTATAAATGATCAGCGTGCCAAGGCCGTAGCGGCGCTCGACCGGTCCCTGCGAAACGTCGATGTGCTGCACGCGCGATTTCGGGATGTTGATCACCGTGCGCCAGTGCACGCCGCGGCGAATCTCGATGCCCTCGTCGTCTATCCGATAGAACATGTGCGCATACGAGCGCGGCGGCCAGCGGTACGCATGCCACGCGCCAAGCAGCGCCAGCGTGGCCCACAGGATCGGGAGCATGAGACGCACGGCATAGGGGATGTCGTCGCCGACCAA
The DNA here is from genome assembly GCA_035553795.1 of Vicinamibacterales bacterium. Lineage (GTDB taxonomy): Bacteria > Acidobacteriota > Vicinamibacteria > Vicinamibacterales > UBA2999 > 12-FULL-67-14b. The sequence goes on along the minus strand of DATMJU010000723.1, from coordinate 1,552 downwards.
CAACGCGATCGTGATGCCGAGCAGCGATGCCATCGACATGATGGCGACGGTGATGCCTCCGGTGATCCGGTCCAGCGGGATCACACGCGGGTCGAGCTGATGGTCGAGACCATCTGCGATTGGCGCGGGATCACTCACGCCAATCATTCTAGGCGAATGGGCCAATGGGCCAAGAGGTGTTCAAGGTGCTAAGTTGGTCGCGCACATGCAGACGGTCGATGTCGGGAAAGTGCTCGATGACGGCAACTGGGGCGCGTATCAGAAGATACTGATTGCGCTCACGGCGCTGGCGATCGTCTTCGACGGCATCGACAATCAACTGCTCGGTGTAGCCGTCCCGGCCATCATGGCGGAATGGAATGTGCCGCGCGCGGCGTTTGCGCCGGTCATCTCGATCGGCTACGCCGGCATGATGATCGGCGGCGCGGCGGCCGGTCTCGCCGGCGATCGCTTCGGCCGCCGCTCTGTCTTGCTGATCAGCATGGTGTTGTTCGGCGTCACCACTGGACTCAGCGCGCTGGCGACGACGCCGATGCAGATCGCCTGGCTGCGCCTGTTGGCCAGCGCTGGTCTCGGCGGCGCGATACCCAATGCCGCCGTGCTCGCCGCGGAGTTTGTGCCGAAGCGGATTCGTCCGATCGCCGTGACGCTGACGATCGTGTGCGTGCCGGTCGGCGGGATGATCGCCGGGCTGCTCGGCGTGCGGCTGCTGCCCGTCCTCGGGTGGCGCAACCTCTTCATACTCGGCGGCGTGCTGCCGTTGCTCTGGGCTGCGGTGCTGTGGCGCGCGCTGCCGGAATCGCCTCGATACCTGGTGAGGCGGCCGAACAGATGGAGCGAACTCGCGTCAACGTTGACACGAATGGGTCACGCCACTCCGCGAGACGTGAGCTTCGTTGACGCGACCGAAGCCAAGGTCGAAGCCGGTTCGATCGGCGCCCTGTTCGAGCGGCAGCTGCGTCGCGATACCTTCGCACTGTTCATTGCGTTCTTCGCATGCATGCTCGCTGTCTACCTGGGATTCGGCTGGCTTACTTCGCTGCTGACGAGCGGCGGCTTCGATCCGGCCACCGCCAACATCGGCATCGTCTACTTCAACCTCGGCGGGGTGGTCGGCGCGCTGGTGGGGAGCATGATCATCGGCCGCTACGGCTCGCGCATGCCGATGCTATTGATGGCCGCGGGCGCGGCCGCAAGCGCGTTCGTGCTGTCGACGATGACGATTGATGCGGGGAGGGTGGTGCCGATCATGGCGATGCTGACGGTGAACGGCGGGCTGATCAACGCCGTCCAGGTGACGCTCTATGCCCTCGCTGCACACGTCTACCCGAGCGGCATTCGCGCGAGTGGCGTCGGCACCGCGTCGGTGATCGGCCGCATCGGCGCCATCGTCAGCGGCTTCGCGGGCGCCTGGGCGATCGACTACGGCGGCAGCTCGTCCTATTTCACGCTGATCGCGGCATCGATGATCGCCGCGCTGATCGCCGTGTCGTTTGTGAGCAGACACGTCGAGCGTCCTCGATAGACACCGCCGGATTCGCGCGCGTCGAGG
>DATMJU010000722.1:0-4413 GCA_035553795.1 Vicinamibacterales bacterium | reverse complement strand
TATAAAATCCGGATCTCTCCCTCCGGGGAACGGGTTATGACCACCAACGAGGAAACCACGGGGCCGAGCCTGGCCGAGTCGATGCCCGCCTTGGCGGCCGAGTTCGTCCAGACCTGCAAGGCGGCTGGCCTATCGCTGGATTTTCTGCCGCGGACCCTGCCTCTGGTCGACCGATTCATGAAAAGCGGCGCCCCTGCCAGGCAACACGACCGCGCTATTGCCGCCTACATGGGTGAGGTCGTTCGCCGCGAGACCGGCGGGAGTTGGTACGACTTCGAGGACCGGGTCCTGCTGAACGTCGGAGACTACGCCACCGATCCCCAGGCGACAGTGACCGCCCTGTTCGAACGCGGGCGCGCCGAGGAAGGCGACGTCACCATCGAATCGACCAAGGCCTACTGCGAACTGATCTGCCGGATGCAGCGGCTGTGGCTCGACGGAACGGTCCTGGGCACTTACGACTCCATGAGCGCGCTACGCACGTCCATGACGCCGGACGCGAAGCTGGCCGGATGGCTGGTGCTCCAGGCCCAGACGGCAGTGAAGGCAGCGAAGATGACGTGGGAAGAATCGCTCGACCTGAGCAGCGATAGCCTCGACGCCATCGAGCGCATCCTGACCAAGCTGCACGCGCACGCCAAGCAGGGCCCCGGTGAAGCTCCCGGCGCGGAGGTGACGGAGGCCAGCAAGATGTGGGGCGTGTATGTTGGTGAGGTCATACGCCGGAACTTCGGCGGTCAGTGGGCGGCGACCGAGAGCGGTGTCGAGCTCAGGCTCAGCGGCATTACGACGGATCCGATTGCCAAGGTCCGAAAACGCATCGTCGACGGACCGATGGACAACATCCGGTTCTACTTTGCGTCGATTCCTAAGGCATTGAGCTCTTGATGACCTCGGCCAGGCAATCGCCCAGCGCACCCAGGTCGTAGCCACCCTCAGTCACGTAGACCACTCGCCCCTCGCACACTTCAGTCGCAAGCGCGTTCAGCGCCCTCGTCAACCGGCCGAATCCCGCGGTAGTCATCCGCAGCTGGCCCAGCGGATCGAGTTCGTGCGCGTCGAATCCAGCGGAGATCATCAGGAGGTCCGGCTTGAACGCGCGCACCGCCGGATACACCAGCTCTTCGTACTTCCGCTCCACTTCCGCATCTTGCGTGCCGGCATCGAGGGGGATGTTCAACGTGAAGCCATGGCCTTCACCCCTCCCCTTTTCCGATGCCGCTCCGGTGCCGGGGTAGAACGGGAACTGATGCGAGGACACGAACAGCACGGTTGGATCCTCGTAGAAGATCCACTGCGTGCCGTTGCCGTGGTGCACGTCGTAGTCCACGATCGCCACGCGGGCGCAGCCACGCGAGCGCGCGTACGCCGCGCCCACCGCGATGTTGCTATAGAGGCAGAACCCCATGGCGCGATCGGCCTCGGCGTGGTGCCCCGGGGGACGCACGAGCACGAGCGCCCGCGAACCAGCGGGCCCATCCAGCACGCGATCCACGCCCGTCATGACCGCACCCGCCGCCAGGCGCGCGATCTCCTCGGAGTCCGGCGAGGTGAACGTGTCCTCGTCGATCATCGACGCCCTGCCGCGCGTGGCGACGATCGCGTCGACGTGTTCCCTGGTGTGAACCCGCAGCAGATCTTCATCCGCCGCGGCTCGAGGCTCGATGACTTCTCCGCCCTTCGCCGCGAACGCTGCGGCCGCGGCTTGCAGCACCTCGGCGCGCTCGGGACGCTCCGGATGCCCCGCGGGAGTCACGTGATCGACAAAGCGCTTCGAACTCACAACCACTAGCGACATAACAGGTCCTTCGAGCGCTGCTTGCACTCCATCAACGAACGTTGCAGCCGCTCGCGCCATTCCTCGAGCGCCGCTTCATCAGCGTCTCGAGGCACGTAGAGTGGCTCGCCGATCGCCAAGGCCACGGTGGTGAAGGGCTTCGGAATCTGCGTCTGATCCCAGCTCTTCATCGTCCAGTGGGAAGCCGCCTCGGCGTGGAATGGCATCAATGGATTCCCGGTGGCCTTTGAGAGCCACACCGCGCCCATCTGCGCCACTTCGGCAGGCCCGCGCGGTCCATCGAGCGTGAACGCGACGCCTTTCGACTTCACCTCGCGAACGAGTTGCAGCAGCGCCCGTGGACCGCCCTTCGACGTCGATCCTCTCGCGGTGCCGTATCCAAACTTCGTGATGATTCGCGCGATCCACTCGCCGTCGTAGTTTTCGCTGGTGATCACCACGATGCCGCGGCGCTGGAAGTAGAGAGTGGCCGGGAGTATCCGTCCGTGCCAGAACGAGTGAATGGGATGTTCGCCTCGGGCGCGGATCGCCGCGTCGTGTTCGGCACCGCTGACCTTCCACCGCCAGGTCGATCCAAGCGCGCGAAGAATCGGGTACCCGAGGTTCGCGATGGCCGCGACCTCGAATTGCTTACGGCCTGATTGACGCCAGTCCCCAGGCACCGCAGGCACCTCAGGCACCGTGGGCACCCCTACATGCCCTCGTACGAAGGACCTTCGCCGCCTTCAGGCGCAACCCAGGTGATCACGCCGTACGGGTCCATGATGTCGCACGTCTTGCAGTGGACACAGTTGGACGCATTGATCTGCAGCCGCTTGCCGCCGGCGCCGTTGTCCACCATCTCGTAGACGTTGGCCGGACAGAACCGCACGCAGGGATGCCCGTATTCGCTGCCGCAGATCGAGTGGCACACGTCGGTCTGCACCAGCAGGTGCACCGGCTGGTTCTCGTCGTGGTGCGTGCCCGAGTAATGCGCTCCGGTCACCTTGTCGAAGGTGAGCTTGCGATCGATCGGCGCCGCGTTCGAGGGGATGAGGATGTCGCGCTTGCCGAGGCCGTAGTAGTCCTCGATCTTCTGCATCTGCTTGTGGCCGGCGTGGCCTGGCAGATCCGGGAGCCCCATGCCCTTGGTGAACATCGCAAGTCCGGCGGCAACGCTGCCTGCCACGAGTCCCGCGCCAAACGCCTGGTGCACGCTGCGCACCGGATACAGCTCGGTCTTGATCGCGCTCGCATCGACGCGCGCCTTGTAATCCACGAGTCGCGCGGACGAGGTGTCGCCGGCACGGACCGCGTCGAACGCGGTTTCTGCGGCGAGCATACCGCTGCGCATCGCCAGGTGGATGCCCTTCAGGCGCATCGAGTTCACGAAGTTGGCTGCGTCACCGACAATCAGCGCGCCATCGACGTAAAGTTGCGGCTGCGTGTTCCACCCGCCTTCGGGCAGTGCCTTCGCGCCATAGCGAACGAGCGTGCCGCCTTCGAGGATGCTGCTGATGAACGGATGCCGCTTGAAGTGCTGGAATGCCGCATGCGGATCGAACAGCGGATCCTTGTACTCGAGGCCGACGACGAAGCCGATCGAGATGCGCCCGCCCTCCATCGCATAAAGCCAGCTGCCGCCGAATTCCTCTTCGCGCAGCGGGTAGCCGAGCGTGTGGATGACGGTGCCCGGCTTCAGGCGATCCTGCGGGATGTCCCAGAGTTCCTTGATGCCGATCGCAAACTGCGCGGGCTCGGCGTCTGCGCCAATCTGCAGGTCGGTATAAAGCTGCTTGGTGAGATGGCCGCGCGGGCCATCTGCAAAGATCGTGACCTTCGCGTGGATGTCCGCACCGGGCTCGAACGCGCCCTTCGGCTGGCCATCCTTGCCGATGCCGCGATCGCCCGTCCGGACGCCGATTACACGCGAGCCCTCGTAGAGCACGTGCTGGCCCGGGAACCCCCAGAACAGATCGATGCCTTCGGCTTCAACCTGCGAGGCCAGCCATTTGGTGAACTGGCTTAGCGAGATGATCGAGTTGCCGTGGTTCTGGAACGGCGGAGGCGTAATCGGCAGGCGATACTTGCGGCCTTCCGTCAGGAAGTAGATGTTGTCGTTGTCGACCGGCGTGCCGAGCGGCGCGCCTTTGGACTCGTAATCGGGAACGAGGTCTTTGAGCGTGGACGGGTCGAGCAGCGCGCCAGACAGTTGATGGATGCCGGCTTCCCGGCCTTTCTCGATCACGGCGATCGAGAGCGGCTCCCCGCCTTTCTGCTTCTGCAGTTGCGCAAGGCGGAGGGCGGCCGACAAACCACCGGGGCCGCCGCCAACGATCAGGACATCGACTTCAAGCGTTTCGCGCTCGGCCATTCCCTATTAAGACCTCAAGACCCCGTAAGACCTCAAGACCTTACTTTTGCAGTTCGGCAATGATGGCCGGCGCCAGCTCGAACAGGTCGCCCTGCACGCCGTAGTCGGCCACTTCGAAGATCGGCGCCTCGGCGTCCTTGTTGATCGCGACGATGGTGCGGGAGCCTTTCATGCCGACGAGGTGCTGAATCGCGCCCGATTTGCGACAACGGCTGGCTCCCGATGGAGCGGCAGATTGGCAGCTCGGCGCCAAACGCCTTGG
>DATMJU010000721.1:0-2049 GCA_035553795.1 Vicinamibacterales bacterium | reverse complement strand
GGATCGAAGATCGACTTCCGGTATTCGGCCAAACGGGCGCGATACTTGTCGCGGAACTCGGGCACCGCGAACATACGCTCCAGGAGCTTCACCTGCCCGCTCCACGGCCGGTCGATACTCAGCTTCTCGCGCTGCTCCTGCGAACCACCCATTGGAAACTGGCCGAAGGAATGATCGAGATCCCAAGGCAGAAACTCGAACTTGTTCGTCCGGGCGTTGAGGTAGACATAGAAGTTCTGGCCCATGCCGAGGATACTGTCGAGATTCGTCAGCCACACGTTGACGGCCATGAAGCGGGCGAACTCGTCCAGGTCGACGTACTGCGCCGCGGCTTTGCGAAACTCTTCGTCCGATGCGTTCGAAACGAGCTTCGCAAACGAGATGACCCGCTCGATCTGTGCTGGCGTCAGCTTCGTTTTCGGATCGTACTGTTGGTTGTACTTGGCCCAGTCGTCACCCTGATACTCGAATAGCTGCCGCGTCGAGGGCTTGAAGATCGCGCCGTCCTTCGATGCGTAGCGGTCCTGAACAAATGCGCTGTCGACCTCTTCGACGATTGCGTAGAGGCCGAAATAGCGGCGGTCGTGTGTGCCTGGCACGGTGACGTAGAGCTTAGCGTACGACGTTCGCGGCGATGGAACGCCCGCATCACGGAACGCGCGATAGGAGAGAACCTCGTTCATCCAACTTGGATCCGTGACTCCGTTGTGCAGGTTGATCTTCGATTGGCCGGCCAGCTTCTGCCCCTTCACGTACTCGCTCAAGTCGAGCTTGAACGGCCGCTTCACGGTCCCGCGCGACTGCATGAATGTCGCGTTGCCCTTGTAGCGCGCGGCGATGTTCGCAATGCGCGCGCCGTCGAAATCGACCGTCGCATTGACGTACTGGAAGTCAATCCCCATCGCTGCCGAAAGGCCGTTGCGGCCGTTGGCGCCATTGAACGACGGTCCACCGGGACCGCGTCCGCCGCCCGGTCCGCCGAACATGGCCGGGGGAGGAAATGCCGCGTTCAGGCCGTCGCGCAGTTGCTCCGCGCTGAGTTTGCCGGACGCGCTCTTGTCCCAGGCCGCGAACCACGTGCGGCCGAGCGCGGCGAACTCCTCTTGAGACAGCCGTCCGTCGCCGTTCGCGTCGCCTTTCATGAACGACGCCGAGAGCAGCCCGCCGAGACCGCCCGGTCCCGCGGGTCCGCGCATGCCTCCAGGTCCGCCTGGGCCCACTCCCGGACCCTGCTGGCCGCCCTTGGGCTCGATGCGAGCCCATTCCTCCGGCGTGAACTCGAGATGCACGGTCCAGACCTTTGTCGTCGTGAAGAGCTCACTAGCGGACTTCGGCGGCTCGGCGAGCACTGCCGAAGGCGACAGCGCCAGGATCGCCAGGCCCGCGAGCAATCCGGTAAAGTCCCGGGACATATGTTTCAACTGCATAGCTATTGATACTAATACCGGGCGTCGCCAACAGTTGCGGCGATTTGGAGGGTCGGAACGTCACTGTCGCGCCGGCGGTGGCTCAGCCTTCCGCGCAACGACCACCAAAGACACGCCGGGCCAGGGCAGCAAGCCATCGATTCGACGCCACAGCCAGACGGTCTTGTCGAAGATCTTCAGCGTAATTTTGTTGATGTGACGCCGCCTCAGCACGCGCCCGAACAGCCACCAGGCAGCTGCGCCGATGCGGTTCAGCGAGATCATTTCTTCCACCTGGAAGCCTGCACCCGCCAGAATCGCGGCTAAGTTTTCGCGGCGGAAGCGGCGCCGAATCCCCAGCGTCTCGTCGAGCGAACCCTTCAGCGACGGCCCTTGCGGCACGAGGGCAATCAGCCGCCCGCCGCTCTCGAGCGAGCCGGCCACCGCGCGCATCGAGGCCTCCACGTCATCCACCGTTTCGAGGACATTGACGGCGAGCACGGTGTCGAACTCGCGGCCCGCTGCGGCGATCGATGCCGGATCGTTCGCGTCAACCGGGGCGACTTCGACGTTCGGTGTCCGCAGGAACCGGTTCCGCAGCGAATGCAGGTACAGCGGATCCTTCTCCGAGGCGACATAGCGC
>DATMJU010000720.1:0-5457 GCA_035553795.1 Vicinamibacterales bacterium | reverse complement strand
GTCATAATGAGGGTATGCGGAGCTTTGTCCTGCTCGGCCTGATCCTTGGACTTGCCGGTCCGGCCTGGGCGCAGGAACCACCCACCCCGGCTCCGGCTGAAACCAAGGCCGATCAGGCCATCGATTCCACCAAGCTGGGCGTGTCGCTGTCGCGCATCCAGCGCGGGCTGTTCATTGCGGCCGAGCGAGACAAGAGCAATCCTGACGGGCTGCGCCTCGAATTCAACGTGCAGGTCTACGGCATGGCGCCGAAGATCGAAGTGCTGAAGGGCATCGACCTGTTCAACGGCGCGGTGCCGGGCACGGCGCCGTCACACGGCCAGATGCTCGAGTTCATCACGCCAGCGATCTACCGCACCCCCGGCCTGCCGATTTCCGCCCTCGCGTACTGGGCCGCCAACCAGATCTGGCAGAAGAGCAAGAAGACACGCTGCGAAGAAGAGATCGCCAACTACCGCGCCCTCGTGATGCAGGGCGTGAACGTTGCCGCGCCGCGGTGCTCGCAGTGATTGAGGTCTGGAGGTCTTGAGGTCTTAAGGTCTTGAGGTCTTGAGGTTCCGACGCGAAAAGTGGGAGCGTTGGATCCAACTTCGGAAACACGCCTTCTCGCTGACCCCAATCCAGCATGGTTCGAACAGCGCGTTCGTCCAGCGCGCGCGTGTAGTCGTTCACATATAGCTGAATGTGGCGGCGTGTGACCTCCGAATCCATCTCCTGCGCATGGGCCGCGACGTAGTCCTTGCTGGCATCAGGGTGTGCGAATGCGTAGTCGACGCTGGCTCGCAGCGCCGCATCTATCTCTGGCGCAAGGTGCGCAAGGTCACGATTGATCGCGATCGCGGCGAGCGGCAACGGTGACTGCATCCGCTCTTCCCACACACGGCCCAGATCGGCAAGAAGCGTGAGTCCCTTGGACTCGAAGGTGAATCGGCCCTCATGAATCAGTACCCCGCAATCAACATCGCCGCGCAGGACGGCGTTCTCGATCTGATCAAACCGCATCACCACGGTGTCGAAGCGGCCTAGCTGCCGAAGCAGCAACGCCGCAGTCGTGCGCTCCCCCGGGATCGCAATCCGGCCACCGACGGTCCGCTTCGACTTCGCCACCACGATCGGCCCGACGCCATACCCGGCGGCTCCGCCGGCGCGCAGCAGCACGAGACGATCAGAAAGGCCATGGCCGTAGGCGTTGATCGACACCTTGGTGATTTCCGCCGCCGCAGTCGCAGCCCGAATATTGAGGGCTTCAATATCGTCGAGGTGTGGAGTCACCCTTGGTCCTGGCACCAGCCCGTTCACGAGGGCGTGAAACGCGAAGGTGTCGTTCGGGCATGGGGAGAACGCGAAGTTCAGCGGCGCACGATCCACTGAACGAGTGTAACTGAGGTCTTAAGGTCCTGAGGTCTTAAGGTCCTGAGGTCTTAAGGTCTTAAGGTTCTTAGCCATCGGACCGCGGCTTCCTGAGCAGCTTCTGACGACTCCTTCAAGAGCCATGAGCTCTTGTCGCGATTTGTGACCATGTTGCTGATTCCGCGAACCTCACCGACTGGGATCTGGTGCAAGTGAGCCACGTGCGCGATGGCGGCGCCCTCCATGTTTTCCACGTCTCCGCGCGTGCGCGCCTGGATAGCAGTCGCCGCGGCGTCGGTTCCTGTGCAAGTGGAGACCGTTACAAACCGCGCGCGGCGAGCGGCTGGAAACAGCTGCATCGGCAGCTCGTTGAAAAGGGGTGAGCGGCCCGGCACGGTCGGGAAGCCCAAATCCTTCATATCGAGAAACCCCGTCGGACTCTGCGCGCCCAGATCTCCGTAGATCTCGAGCTCGGCGCAGACCACATCGCCAATTTGAAGCCCGGAGGACGGGTATGCCCCAGCGATGCCGCAGCTCACGATCGCATCCGGTCTGGCCTTCATTATTGCGACCGTCACCCCGTGAGCGGCGTTCACCGGGCCGACGCCGGTTTCGATGACGCGAACAGACTCGCCGCCATCGATTTCGCGCCGGAGGATTTGCGCTTCGAAAGCTGTGGCAACGCAGATGAGGAGGTTCACAGGAGCGATGCAAATTTTGCCATCGGGACCGTCGCGAGACGTAGCGAAAAGTGCGAGCAGGGCAAGGTCAGATCCAGATCAACTCTTGATAACTGGCCTGATTCAAACAACCACGTGAATTGCATGCGGTTTGCACCTTCGTCATGCATGGCCACAGATCATCGGAATCTATCCGCGTTCACGCTTGCTGACGAACTTGTTCTTCGCATTTACCGTATCACCCGCACCCTCCCTGTGTGGGAAACCTACGGCCTGCGGTCACAAATGCGGCGCGCGGCCGTATCCATCCCGACAAACATCGTCGAAGGCGCGGCACGCGATAGCGATCGAGAGCACGATCGCTACTATGAGATCGCGTTCGCGTCGACGCGGGAACTAGTTTACTTGCTGGAGCTATGCGGCAAGCTGGAGCTGATCGAATTGAAGTCTGCTGACGAACTACGGGACTTCGCGGGCAGGGTAGCGGCCGCACTTGCGGCTTTGAGAAAATCTCTATCGCATCGAAAGACTTAAGGTCTCGAGGCCCTTCTCAGGACCTCAAGACCTCAGGACCTCAAGACCTCAAGACCTTTTCTTACTTCTTCGCCGGTTCCGCAGCCGTGGCGGGCGCCACTGCCGGTGTCGCTGCGCCTGCCGGCACCTTGCCGCCGGCTGCCACGACCTGCTTCGCCAGCACGTTGACCACCGTCGCGTCGTTGCGCAGGTTGGTCAGGTACGACGCGCGCAGCAACTGCTCGCGGCGGGTCTTGATCATCGAGGTGATGCCTTCCTTGACCTCGGGCATGCTGAGGTCCTTCTGGCCGGCCTTGTCCTTCGCCACCGTCAGCACGATGGTGTGCGCGCCGCCATTGCTGACCAGCTGCACGTTGCCCGGATTGGCCTTCATCACCGCGTCGCGAAGCTGCGGCGGCGCCTGGCGCAGCGCCGACACGGGCACGAAGCCCAGGTCGCCACCACGCTGCGCGGATTCGGCATCTTCAGAGAAGTCCGCGGCCAGATCGCCGAACGGCGTGCCGTCCTTCAGGCGCTGCATGATCATCTGCGCCTTGGCGGTGGCTTCCTGGGGCGTCGATGCGTCGTCGCCCGAACGGTTGGTGCGCTGCGGTTCGCGGACCGGCGTGATCACGATTTGCGCGATGCGCACCGCGTCTTCGGTGCGGTTGAACTGCGCCTTGTTGGTTTCGAAGAACGCGGCGATCTCCTGGTCGGTCGGCGTCGCCTTGGCGACGACTTCCTGCTCGACGACTTTCTGGGCGAGCAGGTTGCGGCGCATGTCCTCGCGCATGTCGGCCGCAGTCAGGTTGCGCGACTTCAGTTCCGACTCGAACGCGGAGGGCGGAATGTCCTTCTTCGCTTCCTCGTACGCCTTGTCGAGATCCGCCGCGGGCAGTTCGATCTTCAGCTCCGCGGCCTTGGCGAGCAGCAGCTCCTGCACGATCATCTCGTTGAGGAGATTCAGCTTCGCCGTCACGACTTCTTCTTCGGATGGCTGGGGCTGATCGGCGCCGGGCGCGTTGCGCCGGTACGCCTTTTCAACATCGTCTTTCGAGATTTCCTTACCGTCGACGACTGCCCAGGCCGTAGCCGAAGGCGCCGGTGCACTGGCGGGCGAGTTTCCACCGCCGCATGCCGCCGCGGCCAGGGTTACCAGTAGGGCAACTACGATCTTGGTCATCCCCCCATTGTAATCCGCGACGACCAGCTCGAGCATACCGGTTTGTTATGCTCGTACAGATGCGGCACCCGAGTCAGGCCGACACAGTCGAGGTGGCAAGCGATGCCTACTGCGACGCCTTAACGAAGAAGTTCCTGACCGCGCAGCTCGCCGCCGATCGCCAGGCGGCGATGCGCGTGGTCATCGACGAAGGTGTGCAGCGGGGCGTAGACCCCCGCCGCATCATGCTCGACGTGATTCGGCCCGCGCAGCGGCAGATCGGGCAACTCTGGCAGGACAACGCCATCTCGATTGCCGACGAACACATCGCGACCGCCATCTCCCAGCTCGCACTCGCGCAGCTGTATTCCTACGCCGAGCGCCACGCCAACACCGAACGCCGAATCCTCGTGGCTTGTGTCGATGGCGAGCTGCATGACATGGGCGCGCGGCTTGCGGCGGACATGCTCGACCTCGAAGGTCACGATGTGATCTTCCTGGGCGCGAGCGTGCCGGCCGACAGCCTCGTCGCCCGGGCCAGGGCCGATCGTCCAGACCTGATCGTCCTCTCGATCACGATGACGTTTCACATCGCCGCCCTGCGCGAAGCCGTGGAGAAGTTGCGCCATGCGCTGTCCCCGGCGCCACCGATTGCCGCGGGCGGCCGCGCGCTGTCGTGGTGTCCCGAACTGAAGCATTCTCTCGACCTCGCGGCGTCAGGTGAGGATGCGCGCGCGCTGATCACCGATGTCCAACGATACTTCCGCAAGTGAGGCGCGCGCCGCGCGGCTGCTGACCGAGTCGGCGGCGATCGTCGAGCGGTCTCTCGTCTACATGCCCGGCGACGCCTTCTGGGAACAGCGCTACGCAGAGCGCGCGCGCCGCTTCGCGCATGAAGACGGCGCCTTTCACGTTCGCTATCTCGCGGACGCCGTCCGCGCATCGTCGCCGACCGTGATGGCCGAGTACGCGCGCTGGCTGCGCGACCTGCTCGTGCCGCGCGGCATGTGCACGCTGCACCTCGCCGAACACCTGGAGCACGTGGGCAGCGCAGTGGTGGATTGCCTGGGCGAAGGGCAGGAGAGCAGCTACATCCAAGGTGCAGTGGACGCCCTTCGTTATGACGCCTCCGCGCCACGCGCGATTCAGGAGGCGGCGCCTGCGCTGGACGACCATCTGAAGGCAGTGACACCTCGCCTTGCGGCGCGCCACTCGGCCTTCGAGACCCGATATCTCTGTCATTACGCGGCCGATGCCCTCCAGCGGGGCACGCCGGCACTGCTGGCCAGTCACGTGGAGTGGTCACGCAGCGTCCGCGCCGCATCCGGGATCGATAGCGTCGAACACGAGGCGTGGTTGATCGCGGTGCGGGACGCCTTACAACCCGCCGGCTTGCCGCCGGCATACCTCCAATAGCGGGAGTCGGTTTCGGCGTGACCATGTTTGGCTATCAGGCTGCCATCTCGACCATGGAAGAAGGGCTCGTTGCCCGTCTCCAGCTCGAAGAACTGGCGCCTGCAGGCGAAGAAATCCCAATGGAAGGGAGCTGGAAAGGACAGCCAGCACGGCTCAGCTATCGGCGGTGGCGCGGCCCGAAGGTTGCAATAGCCCGGACTGTGAGACTGCTGGGACACGAGTTAGAAATCGCCAACCTGGTTGCGGTGGCGCGCCCCCCGCTGGACGCGCCAATCCTCGGCATCGACCTGATAGCCGCACGCCCCGATGCGGGGCTGGTGGTGGCTGACCTGTCGC
>DATMJU010000719.1:0-4871 GCA_035553795.1 Vicinamibacterales bacterium | reverse complement strand
AGGTAGGCCTGCACCGCGCGCCGGCGATCGATCGGCAGCTCCTTGATCACGGCGGCCACGACCCTCGCCCGCTCCTGCTGTTGCAGCCGATCGTCGGCCGACAGCGTTGGCGCCTCCGGTTCCGGCACATCGGCCTCGGCCGGGGCGTCACCGTGGCGGTTGAGCAGGCGAATGGTCTCGCGGACCGCGCACCTGTAAATGTAAGAGGACGGATTGTCGATGGTTTGCTCACGGTCGAGCTGCTTCCAGAGGCTGATGAACACCTCTTGCTCAACATCGTCGGCCAGCGATCGGCCGCGAGAGCCCCCAATACGGCTGGCGACCGAACGCACCAGACGCGCGTAGCGGCGGACCAGATCCTGAAGTTGAGAATCGGCCGGGGGAGCCGCCATTCGCTGAGGATTGTGACCGCTGCCGTTGATCGCCGCAACCCCCGTGAGCAATCTTCCGCGCAAGTTGCCTCTAGCTCGATGTGACCAAAAGCCCCCGATCCGTCTTAGCTGCCGCATTGCTTGCCGCACTGATCACAGTTTTCGTATCGGCACCGGCCAGCGCCCAGGATCCCGTCTTTGTCCATGGGAACTTGAGCTGGGAGAAGGACCTGGTGTTCGCCTCTCCCACGCAGACGAAGATCCGCGTGAGGCTGGTGGCCGGCTACCAGGGGTCAAGCGTGGGTCCGATCGCCGTTGGCAACGTGCTCGCGCTGGCGACGCTGCATATGACTGGCGCGGGCGGGTATTCGAGCGCGCACAGCCCGTCGATGGTCGTGACGTCAGTGAATGGCGCCGACGACTATTTCGTGGCCGCTGGAACCGTGGAGCTGATTCTCGACAACGCGAATCTGCCTTTGCTCGTCACGTACTCCGGTTGCTGCCGCCTGGCTTCCCTCATGGACGGCAACGGCAGCACGCCCTTCCAGTTGAAGATGATCGTGACGGCCAACTCCGGCACGCCACCAACCAGCAGATCTCCGACGACGACCCTGCTGCCAAGAGTGTTTGCCACGCAGGGGCAGACATTGAGTTTTCAGATCCCGTCACAAGCCTACGAGGGTTTCACGAATACGTTCCAGGTATCCCATCATCTGGAGTCCGGACTGGTGTCCAGCACGCCGTCCTCGACAGTCCCGGCCAACTTATTCAATCTGTCCAGCACAGGACTTGTGACCTGGACCCCTGCGGCGAGTGGTCTCTACGCCGTGCAAGTGCAGATCGATTCACGCGACGCTACTAGCCTGGTGCGCGCATCGGTTCCCGTCGAATTCATCATCCAGGTTCTACCTCCTTGTTTGACTTGCGCCGTGGTCACGGTCGCGGCGCCACCAACAGTGATGACCGCAGTTGGCGCTGACATGGCCGCAACCGTTTCCGTAACGACGACCTCGACGAATCCCGCCAGCCAGGCGGAATTGCAGCACACGCCGCTTGCGAGCGGGATGCACATACGCAAGCTGACCAGCGGCAAGACCGCGACATGGCAGGTGAGCTGGACACCACGTCCCGGCCAATCGCCGAGTTTCGTGTGCTTCCAGGGATACGACACCCAGACGGGCACCAGCAGCTTCGGATCCGCTTGCACGCAATGGATCATCCAGCCGGCGCAAGTGATGACGCTGACCGGCATGTTGCGGACGTTCTCGCCGTCCCATCCGGACATGAATCGCCCACTGAATGAGGCCACGTCGGCTGACTTCGTGGCACAGGCACTCGGCGCGGATCTCAAGCCGGTGCAGATCTCAGCCGCACCCGGCGTGACGAAGTTCAACGAGTGGTTCACCGACGTGCCAAGCGTGAACCAGACCGTGGTTCATTCGACCTGGCTCTCGAACGCCCTCCAGATGGACCCGGGCATCTACGGATTCCAGTCGATGGATTGGCAGCCTGCTGAAGGCGAGAAGTTCTTCACGTATGAAGCGCATGGCTCGTTCGTCTATCACCCCGGCGCCATGCTCTCGTTCAAGTCGGCCGGTGACATGTGGGTCTTCATCAATCGCGCGCTCCCAGCCGCGTCAAACCTGCATGGCGTGCACGCGTCGAAGACGCTGAACGTCCTGTTGGACACCATGGGCCTGACGCCTGGCGCGTCGTATCCAATCGACATCTTCTACGCGCACCGTGGCGCCACCACGATTCCATCGATACAGCTCCAGCAGCCGATCGAAGCGCCGATTCCGGCGTCGTCGATCGTGTTCGACGTTCCGGTGGGCGGCTTCGCGGCGGGTGTCGCCGACACCCTTGGTTCTGCATCCGTCTCCGGTGGAGAACTCAGGCTGGTGACGAACCAGTCCATGCCGAATTCGGCCGGTGCGGGTTGGTTGATGGACGACCATCACTTGACCAACGGCTTCACGCTCGACTTCTCCTTCATCGGCACCCAGTCGCTGTTCAACAGCGGAGAAGGCTTTGCCGCGATAGTGGCGGCATCGCCGGCAGTCGGCGCCGCTGGCGGCGGGCTGGGATACGACGGCATTCCCAGCAGCGTCGCGGTGGAGTTCGATGCGAAGCAGTCGCCCGGCAGCGGCGATCCGGCATACCAGCACATTGCGGCGCACACGCGCGGCGTGGCGCCCAACTCGGCCGTTGAAAGCAGCCATCTTTTCATCGCGCCGTCGGTGCCTGACTTACAGAATGCGTTCTTCAACGCGACCGCCCAGCGCGTTCGAGTGGATTACCGGCCCGTCACCGAGCAGCCGATTGGCTGGTTGCGTGTCTGGATGAACGACAACCTTCTGCCGGCGCTCGAGTCGCTGGTCGACAGGGCGTCCTTCAACGCGTTGTTCGGCGGCGGCCGCGGAATGGTCGGCTTCACGGCCGCGACCGGCAGCAATACGAGTTCGGTCAGTATCCGGTCGTTACGCCTGACCACGTATCCGGGCGTCAACCTCCCGCCGTCGATCGACGGCGGGTTGATATCGGCTGACGAGGGCATCGCGATCGACGTGCAGTTCCAGGTCGAGGACCCGGAACGTCAGCCGATCACCGCGTCAATGACGGGACTGCCGGCAGGACTGTCCTTCTCGTATACCAGCAGCAACAACGGGCCTGGACCTGAGGCCACGATTCGCGTATTCGGCACGCCTGCCCCGGGCACTGGAGGGATCCATCATCCGACCCTCACGCTGAGCGACGGCACCAACGTCGTGGAGCCGCCGTTCACCATCGTGATTGACGCGCCGCCTCGCATTACCGCGGTGGTGCCAAACTTCCAGCTCAACGAAGACGCACCATCGCAGCTGCTTGACACCAGCGATTACTTCGCCGACCCGACCCAGCAGGACTTGGAGTATTCGGTCGAGTCAGATCAATCGTGGCTGACCACGTCGTTGCAACCGGGGCCGGACAGGGTTGTCTTCCAGCCCGTTGCCGATGCGAACGGGACAGCGACTTTGACGATTCGCGCCACCGACACCGACGGCCACACCACGCAACAGATCTTTACCGTCACGGTATCGCCGGTGAACGATCCGCCAACGCTCGGTCAGATCGCGCCGGTGAGCGTGGTCGCAGGCACAAGCGCGAGTGTCGCGCTTTCGCATGTCACACCGGGGCCGGCGGATGAAATGGGACAGGCGATCGAGATCGTGACCGTCTCGAGCGATCCCGCGTCAACGGGGGTGATCGCACATGCCGCTGGAGTGCTGACCTTGTCGCCCCCATTGCGCTCGACCACGGTGACGGTGAACGTCACGGTCACCGTCCGGGAGGTCGCGGAGCCGTCATCCGCGGTGTCGCGGACTTTCGCCGTGACCATCACTGGAGTCGAACCTCCGCCACCGCCACCACCCGGCATCGCCGGACGGATGCACGGCCAGGTTGGTCTCGCCGCGCTCGGCAACAACTACGACGTGCATTTCAAGGTGGCGGAGAAGGAAGTGGGTGTCGAGCGCGGCTCGCTCCACATCAAGATCTCGGCGCCCAGGAGCGGCAACAAGAAGGCGAGCGCCAATCGCTTTGAGTCAACCGCGATCACCGCGATCGCGTTCTCTGATGACCCGGCATTCACCTCCGGCAAGTCCAAGAAAGCCCCGATCGTCGATACGGTCGTGTTCTCAGGGACCGGTGAATGGAATGGCGGGACCGGCTACCGCTTCGAGGCGAGGGCAACGGACCAAGGCGAACCGGGTCCCGGCCGCGATCGCTTCGCGTTCACCATCTACGACCCGGCGAACGCGGTGGTGGCCACCATCGACGCAGTGATCGCCAGCGGCAACATCCAGTCCAGCCGGCTGAAGCGGTAACGACACAACTTCATGGAGCGAGTGAGACCGATGACCGACACTCTCAACCCTTCGACGGCGCGACTGATGCGAGCCGCCATCGGCGCCGTGTTCGCCACGACACTGCTGTTTGCGGCGCCGCATACGGTGTTGGCGCAATCGGCGACCGCTGCACAGATGGCCGTGGCGATGGACATTCCGCAAGCCAGCCTTGTCAATGCCGAGGTCATTGCGCCGGTGCTGGAGGGTACCCGCAACGTGCGCTCGTCATTCGGGTCGGTGACTCCACAGAGCGGCACCTCGCTAGCCATCATGTCGAACGGCAGGGCGGCCTCGCCGGTCGATCCCGGATACTCTGAGAACTTCGACCACCAGTTGATCTCGACGTACCCAATCGGGTATCCGCAGGAATCCGCACTGTGCCCGGGGGTTGTGACGGGCAGCGCGCGAGATCTCACGCACGTGGCGGTAACGTTGCAGGTTCCGGCCGCGGTAAACGGCCTGGCGTTCGATTTCAACTACTACTCACGCGACTATCCCTCGTGGGTCTGCTCTCAGTTTGGCGACGGCTTTGCCGCGATCCTCGAACGCGGGGGCACGCTGACCAGCATCAGCGTTGACGCGAATGGCCAGCCGACCGTGTCCAATGCCGTCC
>DATMJU010000718.1:0-7321 GCA_035553795.1 Vicinamibacterales bacterium | reverse complement strand
CCACAACATCCGCATCGCGATCGCCGGATCCCCGGCGCCGCGGAAGATCGCGTTGTTCAGGAACAACAGCGTCACCGTGGCATTGCCGAGGAACATGACCTGCGTGTAGCCGAGCGACGATGCGATCATCGAGTCGGTCGGCTACACGCAGGTCATGTTCCTCGGCAATGCCACGGTGACGCTGTTGTTCCTGAACAACGCGATCTTCCGCGGCGCCGGGGATCCGGCGATCGCGATGCGGATGTTGTGGATCGGCAATGCGATCAACATGGTTCTCGACCCGTTGCTCATCTTCGGCGTCGGTCCGTTCCCGGAGTGGGGCGTCACGGGCGCGGCGGTGGCGACCAACATCGGCCGGGGCACGGCGGTGGTGTTGCAGCTGTGGATGTTCTGGTCCGGCCGCAGCCGGATTCACATCAGGGCCCGGCACCTGCTGCTGGTGCCGTCGGTGATGTGGAACGTGTGCCGGCTCAGCGGATCGGGCTTCCTGCAGATCCTGATCGACACGTCGAGCTACATCGGGCTGGTGCGCGTCATCTCGACGTTCGGCAGCGAAGCGCTGGCCGGATACACGATCGGCATCCGCCTGGTGATCTTCGCGATCCTGCCGGCGTGGGGTTTGAGCAATGCCGCCGCGACCATGGTCGGGCAGGCGCTTGGCGCGAAGGATCCCGATCGCGCGGAGCAGGCGGTGTGGACAGCCGGCAAGTACAACGCGATCGTGCTCGGCATGGTCAGCGTGATCTTCGTGGTGTTCGCGCCGTGGATCGTCGGGAACTTCACGACCGATCCGGCAGTCGTGCCGTACGCCGTATCGTGCCTGCGCATCGTCAGCACCGGGTTCGTGTTCTTCGCGTACGGACTGGTGTTCACCCAGGCCTTCAACGGCGCGGGTGACACCTGGACGCCGACCTGGATCAACCTGTTCTGCTTCTGGGTGTTCCAGATTCCGGTGGCGTGGCTGCTCGCCATCCACTGGGGAATGGGTCCGCAAGGCGTGTTCATCGCGATGACGGTGGCCTTCTCGCTGTTGCCCCTCATCAGCGCGGTGGTGTTTCGCCGCGGACGGTGGAAGAACACGGCTGTATAGTGGGAAACAGATGATCCATATCATCGGCGGCGGGCTGGCGGGATCCGAAGCGGCGTGGCAGGCGGCGGAGCAGGGCGTGGACGTGACGATTCACGAGATGCGCCCCGTCCGCCCAACGGCCGTGCACAAGACCGACGCGCTGGCCGAACTGGTCTGCAGCAACTCGTTCCGTGGCGACAAGATCGACAACGCGGTCGGGTTGATCAAGGAAGAGATGCGGCGGCTCGGCTCGATCGTGATGCGGTCGGCCGACATCGCTCGCGTGCCGGCGGGCGCCGCGCTGGCCGTGGATCGTCACGTGTTTTCGGAAGCGGTGACCAAGGCGGTGCAGTCGCATCCGCGCATTCACATTGCGCGTGAAGAGATCCACGCCGTCCCTGGTCCCGAATGGTCCCCGGTCATCATTGCGACCGGTCCGCTGACCTCGGATGCGCTCTCGCAAAGCATTCAACAGATGGTCGGCGAAGAGCATCTCTCCTTCTACGACGCCATCAGTCCCATCGTCCTTGCCGAGTCGATCGACATGACGAAGGTCTTCCGCGCGTCGCGGTGGGGAAGAAACGTCTGGAGCCCCGAGCCGGGCGCGGCACTCGAGCAGTCGGACGAAGGCGACTATCTCAACTGCCCGATGACGAAGGATGAGTACGACGCCTTCTACGCGGCGTTGATCGCCGCGGAGTCAGCGACCGTTCACGACTTCGACAACACCAAGTTCTTCGAAGGGTGCCTGCCGATTGAAGTGATGGCGCATCGCGGCGAAGGCACGCTGCGCTTCGGGCCGATGAAACCCGTGGGCCTGAAGGATCCGCGCACCGGCCGGCTGCCGTACGCGGTGGTGCAGCTGCGGCAGGACACGTTGGCCGGCGATCACTTCAGCCTCGTGGGCTTCCAGACGCAGATCAAATGGGGCGACCAGGCGCGAGTGCTGAAGATGATTCCCGGGCTCGAGCACGCCGAGTTCGTGCGCTACGGGATGGTGCACCGCAACACCTACATCTGCGGGCCGAAGGTGCTGCTGCCGACCTGGCAGACGAAGCATCGCGCCGATTTGCTGTTTGCCGGTCAGGTGTCGGGCGTGGAGGGCTACGTGGAATCGGCCGCGTCGGGCCTGATCGCCGGGCGTAACGCCGCGGCGATCGCGAAGGGCGAGACCCCGCAGGCGCCGCCGCGCACCACCGCGATCGGCGCGCTGGCGTACTACGTGTCGCACGCCGATCCGAAGACGTATCAGCCGACCAACATCACGCACGGCATCATGCCGCCGCTGGAGAATCCGCCGCGCGACAAGATGCAGAAGAAGATGCTGATCGCCGAGCGCGCGCTCGCCGACCTCGAGAGATGGTCAGCTGTGGGGGCAATCCTTTAGGTTTGCCCGGCATGCGCGACCACCTCAAAGCCTTTCTCGCGTATCTCAAACTCAATCGGCACGTGTCGCCGCATACCGTGCGGGCGTACGAGAGCGACGTCACGCAGTACCTGGCATGGGTCGCCAGCAGCACCGGCAAGAAGATGTCGCAACTCGAGCCGGACGACCTCGACATGATGTCGGTGCGCGGGCACATCACGGACCTGAATCGCGCCGGGAAGGCGCGATCCTCGGTGGCGCGGAAGCTGTCGGGACTGAAGACCTTCGTCCGCTATCTCCGGCGTGAAGAGGTGATTGACCACGATCCGACCGCGATGGCGGTGGCGCCGAAGCGGGATCAAACCATTCCCAACCACCTCTCGGAGCCGGAGATCGAGCGTCTCATCGAGACGCCGAATACCGGCGATCCGCTGGGCCGTCGCGATCGGGCGATTCTCGAGCTGTTTTACGCGTCGGGACTTCGCTTGAGCGAGCTGGTGGCGATCGACCTTGAAGACGTCAATCTCAGCGGGCGCATGGTCAGGGTGATGGGCAAGGGCGGCAAAGAACGGCTGGTGCCGTTCAACCAGAGTGCGTTGTCGGCGATCAAGGCGTGGATGAAGGATCGCGCCGCCATCCGTGCCGGAAGCCGGGAGCCGGGGCCGGCCAGCCGGAAGAAGCCCAGGGTCGTCCAGGATCCGCTGTTCATCAATTTCCGCGGCAGCCGCCTGACGGGGCGCTCCGTCGATCGGCTGTTACGCCGTTACGTGGCGCAGTGCAGCACGCGGATGGGCATCAGTCCGCACGCGCTCCGTCACTCCTTCGCCACTCATCTGCTCCAGCGCGGCGCTGACCTGCGTGCCATTCAGGAGCTGCTCGGTCACGCGCGGCTGAGCACGACCCAGCGTTACACGCACGTCAATGCCGCCCAGCTAATCGACGTGTATCGCAAATCGCATCCGCGGGCAGGGAAGTCCGGGTAGAATCGTTCGCACGTGCCCGTCACCCGACTCGCCGCACTTCTCGTTCTTCTCTCCGTAGCACCGGCGTTCGCGCAACAGACCGCGCCACCCCAGACCGACGCCGCGACTGACGCGGTCAACCTGTTCGGTTTCAATTTCAACCAGGGCGAGCGCTACAAGTTCGGTGGCGAACTGACGTTCGGCTGGTCGCATGACGGCGCCCAGGCCGCGCTCGGGTTCGAGAAGCAGGGCCGCGTCGGCATGGCGATTGTCAGCCTGAGTGGCCGCGTCTCGGATCGCGTGCGCTATTTCGTGTCGGTGAACCCGGTCAGCGAAACCGCATCCAGGCCGGCGTGCGGCGAGAAGGACTTCTTCTTTCCCAACGACCCCAATCTGTTTGCCGCGGTCGGACCGATCGTCAAGTGTGACGAGGAGGACGGCCTCAAGCGCGTCGACACCTACAACACGTTCTCGCTCGACTACATCACGCAGCAGGGCATCCTGCGCGAGGGGTATATCGACTGGGGCATCTCGGACAATATTTCCCTCCGCGGCGGACGCTTCATCCTGCCGATCGGCTTCGCGCCACGGGAAGTCGGCGCCACCACCGCCAAGGACATGGCGCGCATCACGCGCCTCAACGCCGAAGCCAATTTCGGCGCCATGCTCGCGTTCTCGGCCAGCCGCAACGATCGCGCTGTCATCGACGCCGGTGTGATGGCGATCCTCGGCGACGGCAATCGCGAGAAGGACTACGACTGGTTCTACTTCGTGAACCGGACGCTCGACACCAACAGTGCCCTGACCGTCGTGGCCTCGGCGCGCGTGCAGCCGATTCGCCAGCTCGATGTCCGCGCCTCCTACAAGAAGGGCTACACCGGCTCCAAGGTCGAACGCCTCCCCAGCTACTGGGCATCCAAGCGCAATGACGATGCGCTGGTGGTCAGCGTGAAGGTGTCGCCGTTCTCGTGGTTCTCCGCGTTTGGTGAATACGCGAAGTACAAGTGGGGACCGACGATCACCTCCGGCGAACTGGTCGGCATCCCCACGCTCGGACCGATCGAGAAGCCGGGCTACTACATGGGCGCTCAGCTCAACGCGCCGGTCGGCGGCAAGGTCCGGGTCGGCGGCAGCTTCACGCGTGAAGAGCTGACGCGCGATGACAGCCTCATCCAGTACCTCACCCTCAACAACCTCCACGGTGTGTCGATGGGCAAGAAGGACCGTGCCATGATCGCGCGCGGATTCATCGACGTGAATCAGCTCGTCAACATCAGCTTTTTCTGGATGGACGTGTCCAACCCGTTCCCGTGGGTCAGCGGTAGCTGGCCTGTGTCGGGACCAGTTGCATTTACGGGACGTGAACCGGATCGCCTGGGCGTGACTATCACCGTACGCACGCCGTAGACTGGCGGACGTGCTCCGCGTCCTTCTTTTCACCCTCGCGCTCGGCGCCATCCAGCCGCAACCGGTGCGGCTCCTCTTCATTGGCAACAGCCTCACTTACGCGAACGACTTGCCGGCCATGGTGTGTGCGCTGGCGCGCGCCGCGGGCAAGCGCGCGGTGTGCGAGAGTGTGGCGAAGCCTGACTACGGCCTCGAGGAACACTGGAACGAGAGAGCAGTACAGCGAGTAATCGCGCGCGGATGGGATGTCGTGATCCTGCAGCAAGGTCCGTCGGCGTTGCCGGAGTCTCGGCGGCTATTGATTCAATACACCAAGCGATTCGATGAGGAGATCCGAAAGGCCGGTGCGCGGACCGCGCTCTACATGGTCTGGCCGTCACGCGCCCGGCGGGGAGATTTCCCCGGTGTCAGTCAGTCATACTCGGCCGCTGCCGCTTCTGTAAGCGGGCTTTTATTGCCCGCCGGCGACGCCTGGCGCGCGGCCTTTGCAGAGAATTCCGCGCTGCCGCTCTATGGGCCGGATGGTTTCCATCCGTCTCCGGCCGGCACCTACCTGGCGGCACTGGTTGCCTACCAACAAGTCTTTGGGGAGGCCCCACCGGTTGTGCCCGTGCCTGCCGGCGTCGATGCCTCTGCCGAGGCGCTCACCCGCGCGGCCCAGACGGCGGTTGCCGCATTGCCCAAGCGCTGAAATCACGTGATGAACGGCACCAACTACGGTTATAGTGGGCCGTTTGTCCATGGCGCCGCGACCCCCGTCGGCTGTCACCCGTCGTATCTACCTCGGCACCGTCGTCGCGCTCATCGTGATCGCGACGTTGAGCATCTTCATCTACCGCTCGGCGGTTGATGATGCGGTCACGCAGAGCGCCAACCAGCAGCTCGCGATGGTCCGCACGGCTGCCGTCGCGATCGAAGGAGAGATCCACTCGCAAACGGCTCAGCTTCGCCAGTTCGCCAGCCTGCCCAGCGTTCAGAACCTTGACGTCGACGTGCTCAGCCAGCGGGTTGACGCGGCGTTTGGCGCCAACGAGTCCGGCCTCATCGAACTGATCGTCCGCGGCGATCGAGATG
Source organism: Vicinamibacterales bacterium (assembly GCA_035553795.1). Classification (GTDB taxonomy): domain Bacteria; phylum Acidobacteriota; class Vicinamibacteria; order Vicinamibacterales; family UBA2999; genus 12-FULL-67-14b. The sequence continues at coordinate 1,443 of DATMJU010000718.1, read as the reverse complement.
GCCGCCTGTTCATCTGGACGCCGAACGGCGAGCTCATCGGCAAGGGCGATGCGGTCTACAAGGACGAGGCCATTTGGGCGTGGGCCAGCGATCGCGCCAACGCCAACCAGGTGCGCATGATCAGCGGCTGGGCCAACAGCGTGCCCTCCCGCCGCGCGATCGTCATGCCGGTGTGGCGAAGCTCGCCGAGCGCGGAGAACCCCAACCCCACAAATGATTTCTCCGGCGTGATCGCGACTGTCCTCGACATCAATCGCGTCGTCGAGGTCTACCTCGGTCCGGCGTTGGGTGACCTGGCGGATTCCCGCATCGTGGTCGGATTGGCCACACCCCAATTCGGCGTCCGAATGGGCCCGGGCCGTAATGGCGTGGCACCGGCGCCCGCCGATGCTCACCAGCATGTCGAGCGGCAGGGCACCACGATTCTTGATGACGCCGAGGGGCGCCGGCTGCACGCGTGGGCGAAACTTCGCGCCGCCGACGAAAGCTGGCTCGTTGCATCGTCCGTGCGCTACTCGCTGGTCGCCGAGATTCAGCGGCCGGCGATGGCGCAGCTCGCGCTGTCGACGGTGCTGCTGATCGCGATCCCCGTTTCGGGTTGGCTGCTCGTCAGGCGCGTGCGCAAGCTCCAGCAGGAGCAATTCGAGCTCGAGCGGCGCCTCGCCGAGTCGCAGAAGATGGAAGCCATCGGCAAGCTCGCCGGCGGCATCGCGCACGACTTCAACAACATGCTGACGGCGATCCTCGGCTACGCGAGCATGATCCAGGAGGATGCGCCGCCGCGGTCCGCGATTCGCGACCAGGCGCTGCAGATTCGCCGCGCGGCCGAGAACGCCGCCGCACTGACGCAGAAGCTGCTGGCGTTCAGCCGCAAGCAGATGCTGCAGTCGGACCCGGTTGATTTCCGATCGATGCTCGGCAACCTGCTGCCGCTGGTGCGAGGCGCCGTCGGCGAGGACATCAAAGTGTCGACGCACACCGGCGAAGACCTGTGGCCAATCCTCGCGGATCCGGTGCAGCTCGAGCAGTCGATCCTCAACCTCGCGCTCAATGCGCGCGATGCGATGCCGCGGGGTGGCACGCTGCAAATCGATTGTCGCAATGCCTCCCGGCCGAAAGGCGAGGGCCGGCATGACGCGGACGTGAAGCCCGGCGACTACGTGCAAATCACGGTGACCGACACCGGCGCGGGCATGGACGAAGCCACCCGCACGCGGATGTTCGAACCGTTCTTCACCACCAAGGCGCCCGGCAAGGGCACCGGCCTTGGGCTGTCCACCGTGTACGGCTTCGTGCGCCAGTGCGGCGGCTTCATCAGCGTGTTATCCACACCAGGGCGCGGCACGTCGATCGAGCTGTTGCTGCCGCGTGCCAGGACCGCCGCGCCCACACCGCCGCCCTCACCGCCACAAGCCGATACGCAACCCGGCGCGACCCTTGAGA
>DATMJU010000717.1:0-6434 GCA_035553795.1 Vicinamibacterales bacterium | reverse complement strand
ACGCAGTTCGAGAAGGTCTACCCGGAAGACCCGCGCGCGCTGATTGCGATGCGCCTGCGTCACTACCTGGATGTGACAGCGGACGTGAATTTTGCCGCCGAGCTCGTCCAGAAGGACAAGAAGAAGGTCTTTGCCGACGCGTCGCTCGAGGCTAAGCCGGCCGAATGGAAGATGGCATTTCGGGCCGGAAAACCCGCTCACGACGTCGCCCGCGCCTTCGCCCAGAAGTGGCTGAGCGACCTCCAGGCCCAGGGAGTCAAATAAGGTTGAATGCCTAACTCAATGGGCGTATGGTCTCCCTGCGAGGGGTATTCATGGATCTAGATCGCAGAGCATTCATCGCCACCCTGGGTGGCACGGCGGCCGTGGCCATGATGGACTCGGAAGCCAAGGCCGACGCGCTCGAACACTACATGGAAGAGCAGCTCGACCAGCAAGTCGCGGCTGCGCAGTCACCTGCCAAGTTCCCGACGGTCGCCGATCTCGAAGCGCAGATCGAGACGCGCAACTATCGGCGGGGCGTTGGCAGCCTGTTCGTGTCGACCAGGGGCAACGTCAAGAAGCTCGAGCCGATGCCGAAGAACCCGACGCTGCAGGACTTCTTCCGTCTTCGCTTCGCGCCGGCGAACCACGTGCTGCAGAGCGCCACGCGCGCGCTCAAGACCGGCATGACCGAGGAGGTCATCCTCGCGTGCCTGTTGCATGACTGCGTCCTCAATCTCATCAAGCCCGATCACGGCTGGTGGGGCGCCCAACTCTTCGAACCCTACATCCCCGAGAAGTCGACGTTCGCGATCCGGTATCACCAGACGCTGCGCTTCTATCCCGACGCGGATGCCGGCTACGAGTATCCGGACCTGTATTACCGGTTCTTCGGCGAAGACTACAAGCCGCCTCAGCACATCGAGGCGACCTACAAGATGCTGCGCAATCACAAGTGGTACATGGAACCGCGCCTGGTCACCGTCAACGACCTCTACGCGTTCGACCCCAACGCCAAGGTCTCGATCGATCCGTTCGAGGACATCATCGGCCGCCACTTCAAGTCACCGAAGGAAGGCCTCGGCAACGACAACTCGCCGAGCGCGCATATGTGGCGCACGCTCGCGAATCCCGATGCGCCTCTCTAGCCTCACCGCCTTCCTGACCGTCTGCATGGTGGCAGCCTTAGTAGGAAACGCTGCCTCCATGCAGGCGGGCAAGCCCACAAACTACAAAGGACTCGAGATCACGCCGTCGTTCGACCCCAAGACGATCGTCAAGAAGCCCGTGCTGACGGATGCGTCGGGTAAGGCGTTCCAGACCTCAGCGTCGATCATCGACGCCGGCTCGGTGCCGGAGTACAAGTGCTCGTTCCCGTTTCGAGTCCCGGCCGGCACGAAGGTCGCGTCCATCTCCATCGACACCGCCACGATCAACGTGGCGGCCCTCGATAAGTAGGGTTTCCTTGCTACAACTCGCGGAGCACGTCGCTGAAACCCTGGATATTGGTCCGGGCACTCGCGTGTTCGAGGTCGATTGCGGCGCCGGCGAATTTCTCTATCCCTTCTTCATCAACGGCTTCGTCGTTGGCGGCACGGACGCGGATGCTGACGCGATCGAGCAGGCCACTGTCGCGATGCCGCAGGGCATCTTCCAGGTGGCGACGTCAGAAGCGCTCGACCCCGCCGTGGCTTGGGATGTCGTCATCTGCCGATCGCTTGGCAGCCTGTCCGCCGCAGCCTCGGCGAAGGCCGAAGCGCCGTCGTCTGACTACATGCGCGGCCTCGTGGCGCGCATGTTCGCAAAGGCGACGCACGCCGTGGCGCTGCTCGATGTGCCCGAGCAGCATCAGCGCGCGCTGATGCATGCGCTCACCGAAGCTGGTGCACAAGCGATTCAGATCGAGGGCGCGCACCTCTTCGCGCGCGTCTGAGATCGTCACCACTACGTAATTTTGTGTCTTAACGCGTCAGCGGATTTAGATCCGGCGATTGTCGACTGTCTAATGGAGAGATAGGAGACTATCGTCAATGAAGAAGATTCTCGTCATGGTGTTTGCGCTGGCGCTCGCTACCTCTGCATTCGCGCAGAAGAAAGTGACGGCCGACTACTCAGGCATCGTTGACAAGTACGACGCCGCCACGAAGACGCTCACGATCAAGCGCAAGGACAAGCAGGGTGAGTTCGTCATCACCGACGCGTCCGAGATCCTGAACAACAACGCCAAGGCTGATGCCGCGGCCATCGCCGTCGGCCAGAAGGCCGAGGTGAAGTTCTGGCTCGAGGGCTCGAAGAAGATCGTGCAGAAGCTCAAGGTGAGCGGCGCGGCCACGAAGTAACACCGCCGCACAACGGCACTAACGACAAACGCGGGCTGGGGTGTGATCCCTCGCCCGCGTTTCTTTTTGCCTGTCGGCCCGTCGGCCTGTTTGCCTGTCGGCCTTAGTGCGCCGCCGGCGCGCCCATCTCGCTCGTCGGGTCGGTACCCTTCGGCATCGCCGTGAAGTCCTTCGACGTGTAGTCGATCAGCATCATCCCCAGCAGGATCGCCAGGAAGAACATGCCAGTGGCCAGCGTCAGCTTGGTCAGGTGGCTCTGATACTTCACGTGCATGAAGTACCACACGACCAGCGAGGCCTTGAAGCCCGCGATCAACATGGCGACCGAGAAGTTGAACTGCCCCAGGTCCACGAAGGCCGCGCCCACGGTCACCGCCGTGAGAACCATCAGCGCCGCGAAGATGGTGATGTACAGAGAGATCGGGGAAACGTGCCCGGCCCCAGAGCTGTGTGAAGCGTGATCCGACATTACGTGTGCCTCTCGACGAGGTAAAGCAGCGGGAAGAGGAAAATCCAGACGATGTCGACGAAGTGCCAGTAGAGACCGGCCATCTCGACCGGCGTGAAGTACTGCTCGTCAAACCGGCCCTTGTGCGCCATCCATGTGATGACCAGCATGATGCCGATGCCGATGATCATGTGCAGCGCGTGCAGGCCCGTCATCGTGAAATACAGGCTGAAGTACAGCTGCGTCGTCTGCTGGAGCTGCTCCGGCGTGAGGCTCAATTGACGATGCTCGGCTGGCGCGGCGCCGGCTGCCGGCGCTTCATGTTCGGCGGCCCAGACGAAGCTCGGACCCGGCACGTGGTGATGCTCGAACTTGTCGGCGTACTCGATGACCTTCACGCCAAGGAAGACGGCGCCGAGGATCATCGTCAGGATCAGCCAGTTGACCGTGGCCTTGCGCTTGTTGGTCTGCGCACCTCGCACCGCCATCGCCATCGTCAGCGAGCTGCCGATCAGCACGGCGGTATTGAGGCCGCCCCAGAACAGGCTCAGAGACCGGCTGGCTTCGGCGAACGCGTCGAAGTACCAGATGCGGTAAATCATGTAGGCGACGAACAGCCCGCCGAAAAACAGGATTTCGGTGAGCAGGAACACCCACATGCCGATGACGGCAGCTTCCTTCTGCTGCGCCATCGTGTCGAAATGGTGCTGCAGCGCCGGGTGATGCGCGTGTGCGTGCGCGTGACCGTGGTCCGCGTTCGCGACCGTGCTAGACAAGGTGCGACTCCTTCGCGACGACGTGCTCGTACTCGTAGGGTTCGCCGGTGACTTCGGGAACTTCGAGGAAGTTCTCGGTCAGCGGCGGTGACTGCGTCTGCCACTCCAGGGTCGACGCGCCGTACGGATTCGGTCCGGCGACAGCGCCCTTCTTGAGCGACCACAGCAGGTAGATGACCGGCAGGAGGTAGCCGAGGCCGAGCACGCTGGCGCCCGCCGACGACATCACGTTGAGCACCTGCATCTCATCCGGGTAGGAGTGATAGCGGCGCGGCATGCCGAGGTAACCGACCACGAACTGGGGGAAGAACGTCAGGTTGAAGCCGACGAACACCAGGATCGCGGCGATGCGCGAGAAGAACTCCGAATACATGCGGCCGGTCATCTTCGGCCACCAGTAGTGCAGGCCGCCCATGTAGCCCATGATCGCGCCGCCGACCATGATGTAGTGGAAGTGCGCGACCACGAAGTAGGTGTCGTGCAGGTGGATGTCCATGCCGAGCGTGGCCAGGAACAGGCCCGTCAGGCCGCCGATCAGGAACAGCCCCATGAAGCCGTAGGCGTAGAGCATCGGCGTCTCGAACGAGATGGCGCCCTTGTAGAGCGTCGCCGTCCAGTTGAACACCTTGACCGCGGATGGAATCGCGACCGAGAAGCTCAGGAACGAGAACACCATCGCGGCGTAGGTCGAGATGCCGGCGACGAACATGTGGTGCGCCCACACGATGAAGCCGAACACGGCGATGGCCAGTGACGAGAACGCCACGAAGCTGTAGCCGAAGATCATCTTCTTCGAGAACGTCGAGACGAGCTCCGACATCACGCCCAGCGCCGGCAGGATCATGATGTAGACCGCCGGGTGCGAGTAGAACCAGAACAGGTGCTGGAACAGCACCGGGTCGCCGCCGCGGGCCGGGTCGAAGATGCCGAAGCCGAAGGCGCGCTCCACGCCCAGCATCACGATGGTGATCGCGATGACCGGCGTGCCGAGCACCTGCACCAGGCTGGTGGCGTAATGCGCCCACACGAACAGCGGCAGGCGGAACCAGCCCATGCCGGGCGCGCGCATGCGGTGGATCGTGACGATGAAGTTCAGGCCGGTCAGGATCGACGAGAAGCCGGCGATGAAGATGCCGAGCGCCGTCGGGATGATGTGCGTGTTCGACGCCGACGCGCTGTACGGCGTATAGAACGTCCAGCCGGTGTCGACGCCGCCGGTCACCATCGCGGCCAGCGTGAAGATGCCGCCAATCCAGTAGATGTAGAGGCTGAGCAGGTTGATGCGCGGGAACGCCAGATCCTTGGCGCCGATCATCGGCGGGATCATGAAGTTGCCGAGCACCGCGGGAATCGACGGGATCAGGAAGAAGAACACCATGATCACGCCGTGCATCGTGAAGAACTTGTTATACGTGTCGGCCTGGACGAAGTCGCCCTGCGGCGTCGCCAGCTCGAGGCGGATGCCCATCGCGAACAGGCCGCCCAGCAGGAACATCACCGAGATCGAGATCAAGTACATGATCGCGATTCGCTTGTGGTCCTTGGTCAACAACCACGACTTCAGGCCGTGGCCGTTGTTCAGGTAGTGACGCTCGGGCATCTTCAATTTGTCGAGCATGGCTTACTTCTTCTCCGCCGGCTTGCCCGCCGTAGCAGCGCCGCTTTCCGGGGCTGCGGGGGTGGGTGCGGCTACTGTCGTCGCGTTCGGCGACATTGACTTCACGTGCTCAATGAGAGCCACCAGGTTCTCTTCGCTGACCAGGCCCTGGAACGTCGGCATCAGCGGCTGGAATCCCTTCACGATCTTCGCCTGCGAATTCAGGATCGATTCGCGCAGGTAGGCTTCGTCAACCACCACCGTCGACCCGTCGGCCATCGTTTCCGTCCTGCCCATCAGGTCCTTCAATGACGGGCCGCGGCCTGTCCCGGTATCGAGGTGGCACGTCTGGCAGGCCAGGTCGTTGAACAGCTTGGCGCCGCGCTGCGCGAGCGTCCCTTCCATCCCGCCGCCCTGCAGCCACGCCTGGTAGGCGGCCGGCTCGAGCACCGTGACGTTGCCGATCATGCCGGCGTGGTTCGTGCCGCAGTACTCGGTGCAGAAGATGTGGTACACGCCCGGGTCCTTCGCCTCGAACCACAGCTCGGTGTAGCGGCCGGGGATGGCGTCCATCTTGGTGCGGAACGCCGGGAAGTAGAGGCTGTGCAGCACGTCTTCGGAGCTGATCGTGATCTTGACCGGGCGCCCCGCCGGGATGTGGAGCTCGTTGATCTCGCGCTGCCCTTCCAGGTGCTGGAACTTCCACATCCACTGCTTGCCGACCGCGTAGAGATGCAGCGCCTCGTCTGGCGGACGACGCAGGTGGTAGTAGACCGATGCGCCCCAGCCGAACATGAACATCGCGATGATGGTCGGGATGACGCTCCACAGCAGCTCGAGCGGCAGGTTGCCCTCGATGCGCGCGCCAATCTGGCCATCGTGCGTCTTGTGGTACTTGATGCCGAGCCAGACCACCGCCACCGACACGCCAATCGCGAAGAACGCGCAGGTCGCGAGGATGAAGAAATACAGCGCGTCGACGTCCTTGGCGAACGTCGAAGCCTGCTCTGGGAAAATGGGTATGCCGAATATGGTCATTAGCTACTGTCCGGTCACTCTGTGATCACGCCGGATCGATACGAACACAAAACCAACCAGCGCCAGGATGGTCACCGCGCCGGCCACACGCACCGCCCGCATCGCCACGAACCCGTAATTCCCCGTCGTCGGGTCGTAGTGATAGCAGTAGAGCAAAAGCTGGTCGGCAAGCGTGCCGACCAGCTTTTGCTCTACTGCTATCACTACGACCCGACGACGGGGAATTACGGGTTCGTGGCGATGCGGGCGGTGCG
>DATMJU010000716.1:0-7307 GCA_035553795.1 Vicinamibacterales bacterium | reverse complement strand
CTCGTCGTTCATCACGATCAGCCCGCCCTTGCCACGCGACTCCGGCGCGATCGCCGTCTTGACGGCGTTCAGGAGATTGAGGGGACCGTCGGCGCTGATCGCGGTCGCCGGCCGCATCGCGCCGACCAGCACGACAGGTTTGTCGGAGCGAACCGTCAGATGCAGGAAGTACGACGTTTCTTCGAGCGTGTTGGTGCCTGAGGTAATCACGAAGCCCGCGACCGCCGGCGTCTCTTTGAGAATCTCGTGAATACGCTTGTTCAGCGTCAACCAGTTGGCGATCGTGATGTCGGAGCTGCGCACGTTGACGATCTGCTCGACACGCACGTCAGCGATCTGCGCGATCTGCGGCACTGCCTTCACGAGCTGCTCGCCGAGTATCGATCCCGGCTTGTAGTTGGACAGGTCGGTCGACGATGAGCCGGAGCCGGCGATTGTGCCGCCGGTCGAGAGCACGTAGACGATCGGCTTCTGCTGCTGCGCAGGCACGTTCGTGACGGCGAACATTGCCAACACAGCCGTGATCAGGACTCGCTTCATTGGTCGTCTCCGTTACTTGATAGAAATTGCACCCGAACTGGCGAGCCGGTCGAAGTAGTCCGTGACCGACGGAATGGGCAACGGCCCAAACTCCGCGGACACCGCATCTCGAATGTCGCTGACCGATCGCTTGCCGTCGATGAAGTTGCCAAGTTCATAAAGGATGAGCGCAGGATCGTCGAACTTCAGGAACGCGGTCGGCGGCTCGACCGGTTGGATCGGGCCGGTGCCGGCTCTCGAGGGCACGCGGAGATCTTCGCCGCCGCGGCCGCGGATCCTCTGCGCGGGCGGCACGTAGGGCGAGCTGGTAATGCCCATGCTCGTCCACAGCGGGGTAATGCCCTTCTCCATGTCGGCGATCCGGCTGCGCAGCATCGGATCGACCGGTTGGGGCATGTAGCGTTCGAAGTCCCGCATCCGGCGCTGTTCGCGCTCGATCGCCTGGCCGAACATGATCAGCACGTCGGCGCTGGCGCGCTGTTGAGGACCCATCTGCGCCACCGCCTTGCGGCCATCCTCGGCTAGACGGGCGTGTGCGCCGACCGTGAGATGCGAGAGCAGCGCTTCGGCGCCGGCATTCGGAAGTGTTGCGAGAAAGTACGCCGTTGCCGCGACGACGTTGGCGGTCTCATCGCTCGACTGGGTCGTGCTGCCAAACACCGTCGTCGTCGGGATGCCGTACGACTCGTAGTCGAGCTGTGTGCCCGGTTCATACGGTCCAACGGCAATATTGGGCATGAAATGCCTGCCGAACAGTTCGGCGACCTCGTCGCCGATGGCCGGGGCCGACCACAGGCTTCTGAAGATGGCCGGCGCGCGGTTCGGCCCCTCGGCCACGTGCAGCACCGCGACGGTCCGCCTGATCGACGCATCATCCCGGCTGGTCGTCACCCTGATGGCCCGCGCGGGCTGTGGCAACGTCTTCGCGGTCACCAATGCCGACAGTTTGCGAATGGCCCGACCGGCGATCTCGCACTGGTTGACCTGGCACGTCAACGCGATCTCGCTGTCGGAGAGCGTCCCTGCGACGGCAGGCGAGCCGCCCGGGCCCGGTGCCTGCTCCCGAATGGCGCGCAGGACCGCCGGCTCGAGCAGCGTCTCCGCCGGCGTGAGCGGCACCCGCGGCCCAAACTGCAACGCGAACAGAACGAGAACTAGTAACTTCACTGGTAACTGTTAACTCAACCGGCAACTGTTCATTGGCAACTGGCAACTCTCATCGCCGCAGCGACCCAATGAGCTTGTCGTACTTCGACATGATCACATCCCAGCGGTAGTTCCGCTTGATGTACTCCTTGCCGTTCCTGCCCATGCGATCGCGCAGGCGGTCGTCGGCGAGCAGCAGCTTCGTGCACTCGACGAACTCATCGCGATCCTGGTAGTACAGGCCGGCATTGCTCTTGTTGCAGTGGTCCACGAGGACCTCCGCCCGCGCGTTGCACAACACCGGCGTGCCGACCGCCATCGCCTCGAGGGCGAGCAGCGACAGGCTCTCGAGCGGTGATGGGACGACGACGACGGTGGCGGCTTCGAGCGCCTGGAGACGTTCGCGTTCTGACAACAGACCCGCGAACCGGACCCACGGCACTTCGGGCAGCTGCATTACTTTCACGCCCATCAGGGCGAGCTGCGCATCGCCGCCCTGTTCCTTGTAGCTGGTGAAGTACTCGATCAGCTCCTCGCAGCCCTTCCCGGCGTCGATACGGCCGCCGTACAGGAGGAACTGTCCCTGCAGGCGGTGGCGGCGCCGGAACTGCGCTCCGCGCGCGCGCAGGTGCGGCGCCAGCCGCTTGTGAATTTCTTCCTCGTCCTCCGGCTCCGGATCGTCCGGCTGGGCCTGGTCGTTCATCAGGTCGACGCCACAGCCGACCGTCTCTTCAGCGATCGACCGGAACTCGAATGTCGTCTTCAGGAAGTTCTTCTCAACCTCGGTGTTGAACGCGACCGCCGCAACCTTCTTGAACATCTCCTTATAGATCGAGAGATGGATTGCCGGCTCGTTGTGCGCGGTCGGCACCAGGATGCTGCGCGCCGGATCGATGTCGAGGCCGAGCACGGTCGGTGCGTAGAGATACGTGAAGAAGATCAGCGCGTCGTACTGGCGGTGATGCTTCTGCAGGTAGTCGAGCAGGGGAGGGCACCACGGGCCCTGCTGTTCGAGCCACGACAGTTCGTCCTCGCGCGTGTGCTCGTGATGGAAGATCCAGTCCGAATACTGGTTGAATGTCTTGATGTCGCGGGTGCGCGAGTTCTTGAATCGCCGCACCGTCACGCCGCGGATGCGATCGTTGCCCTCCGGGTACTCGTTCTCCCACGTGATGTAATCCCGCGCGCACGTCGTCAGCACCTCGACGTCGTGCTTGAGCGCGAGCCGTTCGGCGATCAGCCGGCAGTGGTATTCGGAGCCGCCGAGAATCTCAGCGCCATAGCGCTGGACGATGAAGGCGATCTTCACAGGGTTAGCCTCATTGCCAATGTCAGCCTCATAAGGATGTCAGTCTTTCCAGTTCCTTGCGGATGCGGTCGTCGCCGAAATCGGCAAGCCGGGCGCGTTGTCCGGCGATGACCTGCTGCCGCAATGTGTCGTTGTAGGCGAGCTCCCCAAGAAGCTCCGCCGCGTATTCGAGATCTTTCGGCGCAAACTGCACGCCGGCGCCGCCCAGGGTGTCGGGCACCGCCGTTGTTCCATAGGCGAGCACCGGGACGTCGGCGGCCATGGCTTCAAGCAGCGGCACGCAAAAGCCTTCGTGCTCGGAGAGCGAAATGTAGACGCTCGCCGTCCGGTAGTACGTGGCCAGGTCAACGTCCGGAACCGGGCCGGTAAAGATGAAGCGCCCCTGCGGCATGCGGTAGCGCGCGAGCATGGCGCGAATCGCCGAGTAGTACATCGGCGTGGCATCGGTCTTCCCGACGAAGATGAAGCGATACTGTTCGTCGACGTAGCGCTTGTAGTGCTCTGCCAGCTTGATGTGGTCCTCGATCTTCTTGTTCGGAGCAATGCGCCCGACGAACAGGAAGTTCAGCCAGCCCTCTTCAGCGAGAATCTTCTCGAGCGCCGGCCGCCGAGGCGCCGCGGTGATGCGCTCGGTGTCGACGGCAATCGGGAACACGCCGGTATTCGTGAAGCCCAACGCTTCGAGCTCCTGGCGGTTGTACTCGGAGTCACCGAGCGCGACGTCAGTGTGACCAACCAGGCTCTTCAAGTCTTCACGTCCGAGCATCGCAAGCCGGTAGATTGCCGCGTCGTAGCCGGCAAAGAAGTGCGCCGGCGTCACGTTGTGATACTGCAGCACGCGCCCGGACTTCAGCTTCGCGAATTCCGCCGTCATCGGCGACACCAGCGCGAAATGAAAAATCGTCAGATCGCCGCGGCCGGCGCTGGAGTCGGTCCACGGAATCACGTCGCCACGGAGGTCGTCGTCGATCGTCATCGCGTAGAGATTGGACTCGTGGCCCATCTCACGCAGCAAGCCCCGTACACGCCGGGCCGAGTCGCCGATGGCGTCTCCCTTGTGCGCAGCGGGAACCCACTGATTCACGATCACGGCTGATCCTTGCCGGGAACCGGCAACCGGGAACCGGCAACCGGCTCAGGCGGCAGGGCCTGGAAGGCCGCCGGCCGGTATTGCTTGATTTCGTCGTAATCCTCGGCGCGATCGACCTGATCCCAGAAGTCGAACGCCACTGGCGGATGCTCGCGTCGCGGTGACGCCAGCAACCGGTCCATGTGGTTCAGCAGCGTGCCGCCAAAGTCCTTCGCGGCGAGGCGGGCGAGCGCCTGATCCTGGCCGGCCACGATCTTCTCCGTGACCGCCGGATCGTCGACCACCGCATTGATCAGCCCGGCGACGTGCAACGGATCCTTGCTGGTATACAGCACGCCCGCGCCGTCCATTGTCGACGGCACCGCGGTGGCGGCGAACGCCACCACCGGGACGCCCATGTAGAACGACTCGATCAGCGGCACGCAGAAGCCCTCGTGCTCGCTGGCGCAGACGAACACGTCGGCGATCTCGTAGTACGCGGTCAGTTCCTCGTTGGTGACGTGACCGATCAAATGCACATCGCGCGCGCCGATCTTCGCGATGAAGTTGTGCAGCATCGTGAGGTAGCGCTCGAAGCCGGAATGCGCGCCAACCAGCAGCAGGCGAGACCGCGGGTTGAAGAAAGTCTTGTAGGCGTGGAAGAAGCGAATCACGTCCTCGATTCGCTTGTTCGGGATCACGCGGCCCACGAAGATGAGATTGACCCAGTCATCGTCAAACGCGCCGGCGAAGGTGTAATCGCCAGGTCCCTTCAAGTGATCGAAGCCTGGCACGACATCGAGAACGCCGGTCGGTGCGAAGCCAAGCGCCTCGAGCTCCTGCCGGTTGTACTCCGAATCACCCAGCGCCAGGTCGCATCGCGACTTATACAGTTCGAGCTCGCGGCGTCCCCGGAAGCAGAGCCGCACCAGCTCCTTGTTCACGTCGACGAAAAATTCTGGCGGCGTGATGTTGTGGTAGATCAGCGCCATGCGATCCGGCAGCGCGTACGCCATTCTCGATGCGCGCGAGCCGATCGAAAAGTGATGGATCAGGACGTTGTCGGGATGGCTGGCCTCGGTGAGGTCGCGATAGTCGAGCGTCAGGTGCTCGAGACGAGGATCCGCGGTCTGGACGAAGATCTCCGACTCGTATCCCGCGCCACGCAGCACGCGCTGGATGCCGAGCACCTCGTGGCCAATGGCATCGCCGTAGCCCAGGGTGGCGAGCACCTGATGGATTGCGACGCGCCGACTCATCTGCGCCTGTGCTTTCTGTGGCCCATCTACGCCTTCTGCGGCCCGCCTCCGCCACCGCCACCTGGACGGCGTCCGCGCCGATGCGGGCGTCCTCGCCGCTGATCGCGTCCGCGATCGTTGGGGCGCGGAGAGCCGCCGGCTTTCGGATCCCTGCCTTCAGCTCTCGGCTCACGACCTTCCGCCTTCGGCGGACGGTTCTCGACTCGCTGCTCGCGCGGCTCAGGTTTCTGCTGGTGCTCGGGCCGCGGTGCGCGGCTTTGCTGGTGACCGCCGCGCCCTTCGCGAGATTGCCGCTGATCGGGCCGGCGCTGCTGCTGGCCGTGCTGGTGTCTCGGCTGAGAACCCTGGGATGGCTGCGGAGCCGGCGTCGACGGCCTCGCGGTGTCGGCTGACGGCCGGCCGCTCGTGGTCTTCGGTTCCCGATATGCACCGGTCGGCAGTTTCTTCACCACCTCGTCCGCCGGCGGCTGCGACTTCCGGCGGCGGCTGAACCACCCCGGCATCGGTTCCATCGGCTTCGGGGCCGGTTCCTTCGACAGCTGGTTGAGCATGTCGACGTACTTCTTCTCGATCACCGGCCACGAGTAATTGCGTTCGAAGAACGCGCTGCCGTTGCGGCCGAGCGCGGCCTGAAGGCTCGGCGTCGTGTCGATCGCGCGCATCGTCGCCGCGAATTCCGGATAGTTCTCGTAGAACAAGCCAGCGTTGCTGCGAATGCACTGGCCCTGCAGCACATCGCATTTCGCGTTCGCGAGCACCGGCTTGCCCATGGCCCACGCTTCAAGCGCGACCATCGACAGGCTCTCGAGATACGACGGCATGATCAGCAGCTCGGCGGCCGCCATCGCGTCGTACTTGTCCTGATCCTCGAGGAATCCCAGGTGGTGAATCTTGGGATGGTTCGGAATCGGCACGTGCGGCGTGCCGACCAGCACCAGGTGCATGCCGTCGACCAGGGACGCGCTGTAGTGTTCGAAGAACTCGAACAGTTCGACGCAGCCCTTGTTCTCGTCGATGCGCCCGACGTAGATCGCGAAGCGATCCCGCATCTCGAACTTCTGGCGGAAGCGGCCGGCGTTGGAGCGCTCGGGAATCTCGGAGCCGATCCCGACCACGACACCGGGAACGGATTGGTTGTTCGAGACCGTCTGGATCAGTGCCCGCTCTTCGAACGAGTTGTACATGAACGCGCGGACGCCGCGGAAGATCGGGCCGTAGATGCCCAGTCCCAGCGCGCTGTCGCGTTCGGCGGTCGGCACCAGGATCGCTTTTGACGCCACCGCGCGGCAGCCATGGAACGAGTGGTGATACCGGAAGCTGAAGAAGATGAAGAAGTCGTAGTCGGCTTCGTGCTGCTTGATGTGCTCGATCAGCGCCGGGCTCGTCGGCCCTTCCGCATCGAGCCACGCCAGTTCGTCACGGAGCGAATGCGTCTCGGTGAAGACCTTCTGGGACCACTTCGCGAACTCGACCGGATCGCGCTCCACGGCAACAGGGAAGCGATGCACGGCGATGCCGTTCACCATCTCCTTGCCCGGCGGCAATTCGTTCTTCCACGAAATGTAATCGCGATGCGCGCACGTCGTCAGCACCTCGACCTGAACGTGCTTCGCCAGGTGCTCGGCGACATACCGCGCATGCTGTTCGGCGCCGCCGTTGATGTCGGCGCCATACCTTTGTACGACGACGGCGACTTTCACTGCACGTCGTCGCCGCCCGCGCCGGGCTTGTCGCGCCGAAGCTCTTCGGCGTTGTCTGGAGCGAAGTCGGATGCCTCAGGTGCCTGAGGCTCTGCAGGTGCCTGAGGTGCTTGAGCGGCCTGAGGCACATCAACCACGCGATTGATCGCGTCGAGTGTTTCCTGCGCTTCGGCGCGACAAGCCCGGCGCGGGCGGCGACGACGTGCAGTGAAAGTCGCCGTCGTCGTACAAAGGTATGGCGCCGACATCAACGGCGGCGCCGAACAGCATGCGCGGTATGTCGC
>DATMJU010000715.1:0-5345 GCA_035553795.1 Vicinamibacterales bacterium | reverse complement strand
CCCGGAATGAATGGCGGAGAGAAAGGGATTCGACGCCGACAGGCCGAGCCGCAGGCGACGGCCGCGCCGCTGAAGCCCTTCTCGACGGCATGAATGGAGGCGAAGCCGAAATGAATGGCGGAGAGAAAGGGATTCGAACCCTTGGTACGGTTTCCCGTACACACGCTTTCCAAGCGTGCTCCTTAAACCACTCGGACATCTCTCCGTACGAGCAGAATCAATAGTTTACAGGGATACCTCTTCCGAGCCAAACGGTCATTGTGAATCGAGCGCCTGCCGAGGGAGCAATCGCGGATTGAACCGTGGAAAAAGTCCACAGCAGGCGAGGGAATTTCTGGCTCGGATCGGCGCTTCGAGCTTGGCCACTGGCTTCGTCCTCCGTTTTTCGCGATCTCGCACCTCCCCTGCGCGGGCACAGCAAATGCTCATTGCTTCGTTATGGCCGCTGCGACCTATCGTCATGCGACAGTCGACCGCTGGCGCCGCGCGCTGCTCGGCGGCGGAATGCTCGCGGCCGCTCTCTACGTCGCGATGACGCTCTTCGTCGGGCTGCGGTGGGAGGGCTACAGCGTCACCTCGAACGTCCCGAGTGAGTTGTCAGCCATCGGCGCCCCGACCAGGACGCTGTGGATCGTTCTCGGTACGGTCTACGCAGTCCTGATGCTCGGATTTGGGTGGAGCGTCTGGGCATCGGCGCCTAACCGCGCTCTGCGCGCGGCCGGTGCGCTGCTGATGGCGCAAACCGTCTTTGGACAGTTCTGGCCGCCGATGCACCAGCGCGCGGTGCTGGCCGCCGGCGGCGGCACCCTCACGGACACGCTGCATCTCGTCTGGGCGTCGATAACAGGAATCCTGTTCATGCTCATCGTCGGTTTTGGCGCCGCGGCGCTCGGGCAGCGGTTCCGCGTCTACTCGATCGCGACGATGGTGATCGCGCTCGTGTGCGGCGCGGTGACCGGCACGTATGCGTCAGACGTCCAGGCAGACCTGCCAACGCCGTGGGTCGGCGCCTGGGAGCGGATCAGCATCGCCGCCTTCATGGCGTGGATCGTGGTGCTGGCCATCGCGCTGCTGCGCGCTCACTCAGGGCGCCAATCGGAATCGGGAGCAATGGGATGAGCGAGATCACCTATCGAGAACTGGTACGGGATGCCTCGCTTGCGGCATCGAGCCACAACACGCAGCCCTGGAAGTTCAAGATCGAGGCTCGGCGCATCTCGATTCTCCCGGACTTCACGCGGCGTTGCCCGGTTGTTGATCCCGACGACCATCACTTGTTCGTCAGCCTGGGTTGCGCGGCCGAGAACCTGCTGGTCTCAGCCGAAGCCCGCGGCCTCCGTGGTGACGCGGTGTTCGAGGAATCGCCTGATGGCGACACCGTCCGGATCGCGCTGGAGCCGGCAACGCCGAGCCACTCGCCGTTGTCCGCCGCAATCGCCGTCCGGCAGTGCACGCGTGCGGAGTACACCTTCCAACCGGTGCCTGCGTCCGAACTGAGGCTGCTCGAAGATGCCGCCACTGGGAAGGGCGGCGGCGTGCTGCTGCTGACAGACAAAGCCCAGATCGAGAAGGTTGCTGAGTATGTCGCCGAGGGTAACGTGGCGCAGTTGAGCAATCGAAAGTTCAAGGAAGAGCTGATGTCCTGGGTTCGCTTCAACAGTGCGGAAGCGACGCGGACGCGCGACGGGCTGTTCGCGCGATCCACCGGCAATCCCGAAGTGCCGAGATGGATTGGCAAGGCGTTCCTGCGCATGGCGTTGTCTGCGAAGAAACAGAACGAGAAAGACATCCGACACATCCGGAGTTCCGCGGGTCTCGCGGTGTTCATCTCGGAACAAGACGACAGAGCGCACTGGATCGACGTGGGTCGACGCTACGAGCGCTTCGCGCTCCAGGCCACGGCCCTGGGGATCCGAAATGCATTCGTCAATCAGCCGGTCGAGGTTGCCGCGCTACGCCCGCAACTGGCGAATTGGCTTGGGCTGGGCCGCCAGCGGCCCGATCTCGTGATTCGATTCGGATACGGCCCGGAGATGCCCCGGTCGCTTCGGCGGCCGGTCGACGAGACTCTCTTGTGAGATCGCGCTGAACCGACGGGAGGCACGCTAAGGCACCACTCTTGGGGCTCTTGAATGCCGGAAGGCAGTAACCGCAGGTTGCTCAGGGCGGCACCTGCCCCGCGAGCACCAAGTGGCGGTAGCGCAAGTTGAGCAGCACATAGGCAATCATGGTCGCCGTGATGCCCAGCAGCATGGCCTCGAGCCCGAGCGGCAGCATGAGCACGAGTGCCGTCAGCGCGAACACGGCGGCGGTGTTGGACAGCAGATAGGGCCGCAGCTCGGGGATCTCCATGTAGTAGCCGTACTGCTTGCCCAGGAAGAACAGCACGGTGCCGGCAGCGGCCAGCTTACGAAAGTCGACCGGGTCGAGGTCGCTCAGGATCGCATGCCGGATCAGCGAAGCCAGGATCGCCAGGCCGACGAACAGGAAGAAGTGCGAGTAGAGGATCGAGTGTCCGGTCGTCAATTTGCGATGCTCCAGCATGTGGAAGCTGTCGTAGTAGATCCACCAGATGGCCGACACCATGACGAATCCGCTGAGGGCGGCCGTGATGTTGGACTGGGTCCAGGCGATGTCGGCCAGAGCCGCGGAGATGCTGATCACTGATTCGCCCAGCATGATGATGGTCAGCAGGCCAACCCGCTCGACCATGTGCGGCGTGTGCGCCGGCACGACGTGCAGCCGCCGCTTAAGCAACACCAGGGCGGCCATGTCGAACACGATCCCGGCATAGAAGACGAAGTAGCTCCACGGCGGATCCAGCAGGAGCGAGCCCAGGCTGATCGCCGCGCCGACGGCGAACACGGTTCCGACCTGCGTGGCGACGCCACCCCGGTCGTGGTGCTTGCGCCTGGAGACGAAATACATCACGGCAATGATCAGTCGCGCCCCGCAATAACAGGCCACGGCCAGCGCGTAATCGTAATGGTCCCGAACGCCGGCCGCGATCTGCGCCGAGATCACGATCAGCAGGAACATGATGACCAGGGTCGACATCCGGTGCTGACGGCTGTCGGTGTCGAAGCGATTGGCGTAGATCGTGTGGCCCGCCCAGATCCAAAACAGCGGCAGGAAGACCAGTATGAAGTGCAGGAACTGTTGCGGCGCAATGTGGCCGCCGTGCGTCTCGCTCAGGATCTCGCCGGCGTCGCGCAGGGCGACGACGAAGATCAGGTCGAAGAATAGCTCAAGCCAAGTCGCGCGCCGGTGCGGGTCGAAGTATCTCAAGCCCTTCATGGGGCCATCGTATGCTTTCGAGCCCAGCCATGCGGGTTTATTCCATCGTGCCGTAGCCGCCCGTCCTACGATTGTCCCAGCAAATCCAACAATCGGCGTCCGAAGCCAACAACGGCCAAGCCGACCGATCGAGAAGCTGATCGAGACGCGGAGCTCTTGTAGCTAATCGCGTGTCTTGACGGACCGTGACCGCTTTCCTTTTGTCGCGATAATGCGGTGCGCCTCGCGCAAGTGGCTCTCGAGCGCATCGTCCGCGATCTCGTCGAGGACAACACCCACCCAGCCGTTGACACCGACATAGGGCGGATTGAAGTAGACCGCTGGGGCTTCTTCGATCATCAGGGGCTGCAGCCCCTCGCGCACGGGTACCCAGAGCGACAGCTTGCCATCTGGCCGGTAGTGCTCGGAGAACATGGCGAAGCAACCCTTCCCCTGCTCCACGAAGAAACACGGCGTGCCATGCGATATCTTCTCGAACGCAGTCGGCAGCGTGCCGCAAAGCCGGCGAATCCGATCGAGCTGACCTTCCTTCCCGCCTTTGCGCTTGCCTTTGGTCCCGTCGCGCTTCGAGAGCTGGCCCGCCCGGAATTTTGCGATGCGCTCAATCAGTCGAACAGGGACCGGCTCGGACAAGGGGAACTTGATGGTTCCCTTGCTGCGCTCGTATGGCTCGAGCGCCTTGCCGAGCGCCGCGACCATTGCGTCGCTGGCCGGATAGATCGAGAAGTGCGACTTCCACCCGGCGAAATACAACACCGCAGAGCCGTTCAGCGAGTAGGCGGGAATCTGGTACGACAGGCCTTCTTCGACCCCGGGGATCGCCTTGCGAATCGCCTGGCGCACCGCTTCCAGCTTGGCTCGAGACTCTTTCGGCTTCGACGCGATGTATTCGCGCACCGAGGCGGCGCCCTTTGTGGGCTTCTTGACGGTCATGGCAGGGGTGTCGAGAGATACGGCCCTCCCGACGCGAATCGGGAGGGCACGAAAACTACTTCTGCTGCGGCTTGCGATACGTCGCCACGGGCGGCAGATAGGAACCGGTGCCCGGGGGCGGCGCAGGCGCGGCTTCGACCTTGTGCTTCAGCGTGCCGATCTTGTCGATGGTCGCGGTGATCTCATCACCAGGCACCAGCCACAACTGCGACCCGCGCACCGACGTGCCCATGCCGACACCGCCCGACGTGCCGGCGCCGATGATATCTCCCGGCTGCAGCGTGACCAAAGACGAGGCGTACTCGATCACTTCCCACACCGAGTGGATCATGTCCGACGAATCGGCCGCCTGCCGCTGATC
The DNA here is from genome assembly GCA_035553795.1 of Vicinamibacterales bacterium. GTDB lineage: Bacteria > Acidobacteriota > Vicinamibacteria > Vicinamibacterales > UBA2999 > 12-FULL-67-14b. The sequence goes on along the minus strand of DATMJU010000715.1, from coordinate 754 downwards.
GGTGCCGACGACAAGCGTCTGCTTCAACACGTTCATCGGGTTGCCGTAGAACTCCTTGGGCACGATGTACGGACCCATCGGTCCGAACGTGTCCTGGCCCTTCTGGATGAACCAGTCGCTGCCGCTGCTGAAGCCGCCTGGCGGCCGGCCGCCGCGATCGGAAATGTCGATCATCACGGTGTAGCCGAACACGTGTTCCTCGGCCTTCGGCGCCGCGACGTAGCGCGCGCGACGGCCGATCACCGTGCCCAACTCGACTTCCCAGTCGAGTTCCGTGCGGCCATACGGCATGACCACCGTCTCACCGGTGCCGATGATCGATGACGTCGCCTTCAGCCACAGATAGGGCGTGCCACGGTTGGCCTTGCGCGCGGCGACCGCCTTCGCGCGCACGTCAGGCGGCGCGTTCTCGGAAATGTGGCTGTAGAAATTCACGGCCGTCATCATGATCTGGCGCGGCCGCGGAATCGGCGCGAGCGTCTGCACGTCCTTCAACTCGCGGACGTACGCCGGACGCTTGCCTTCCAGCGCCTTGGTCTGGACGAGATCGTTGACGATCGCGTAGATGCGGCCCTTGAGCCCGTTCTCGTACTCGCCGATCAGGTCGATCATGTCCGACGGCATCGGGCGCGCCGGGAACGAACGCGTCTTCTGCAACGCCGCGTTGGCCTGGACCAGGTCAACCACCAGCGCATCGCGCAGCACCGCACCAACCGTGGTGACGCCGCCGATGCGGAATGTTCCAACCTTGAAT
>DATMJU010000714.1:0-3792 GCA_035553795.1 Vicinamibacterales bacterium | reverse complement strand
ACGCGGTGTTGATCAGCACGCCGCGTTCGCCGGATGCCTGAGGCTGGTTCTGCGCAATCACCGCGGCTGCCAGGCGAATCACGTTGAAGGTGCCGATCAGGTTGATCTTGATCGTCTTCTCGAAGAGATCGAGCGGGTGCGGACCGTTACGGCCCAGGACCTTTGCCGCCGGCCCGATGCCCGCGGCATTGAGCGCTCCGTGTAAGCCGCCGAACGCCGACACGGCGAGATCGACCGCTGCCTTGACCTGTTCTTCGCTGGTGACGTCCGCCTGCGCGAACCGCGCCTTGGCTCCGAGGGCCGCCTCAGCCGCCTTGCCGGTCTCGGCGTTGACGTCGAGAATGACGACGTTTCCACCCGCGGCGAGGATGGCCTCGGCGCTCGCGCGGCCGAGTCCCGACGCGCCGCCGGTCACGATGAAGGTGCTTCCTGAAATCTGCATAAGAATCTGATTCTATCGGAAGGTTAATATAAGAAGTTCATGACCTACGAAAAGCTCTTCTACGACGGCGACTGGCACGCATCGACCGGCACCGAAACCATCCCGGTCGTCTCGTCTGCAACCGAGCAGGAAGTGGGCCGCGTGCCGCGCGGCACGGCTGACGACGTGGATCGCGCCGTGAAAGCGGCGCGCCGCGCCTTTGAATCCTGGAGCCGGTTGACGGTTGAAGAGCGCGCGCAGTGGCTCGAGAAACTCGCCGCGGCGATGAAGACCCGCGTGCCGCAGATCGCCGAGGCGATTGCGCACGAAGTGGGCACCGCGCTTGGCTTCGCGACCAAGGTGCAGGCGGAGTTCCCGATCATGATGATCGGGATGAACGCGAAGTTCATCCGCGAAGCGAAGCTCGAAGAGGAGCTTGGCAACTCCCTCGTGATCAAGGAACCGCTCGGCGTCGTCGGCTGCGTGACGCCGTGGAATTATCCGCTTCACCAGGTGGTCTGCAAGATCGCGCCGGGGCTCGCCGCAGGCTGCACGCTCGTGCTCAAGCCGGCGGAGATGGCGCCGCTGAGCGCATTCATGCTCGCCGATGCGGCACGCGAGATCGGGTTGCCCAAGGGCGTGCTGAACATCGTGTCAGGCTCCGGCCGAGTCGTCGGCGAAGCCATTGTCTCGCACCCTGACGTGGACATGGTCAGCTTCACCGGTTCATTGCAGGCCGGCCGCCGCATCGCGTCTGTTGCCGGTGACGGCATCAAGAAGGTGTGCCTCGAGCTTGGCGGCAAGTCGGCGTTTGTGGTGCTCGACGATGCGCCGTTCGACAAGGCGATTCCGGCGGGCGTCAACAACTGCATGCAGAACTCCGGGCAGACGTGCTCGGCGTGGACGCGCATGCTGGTGCCGAGGGCGCGCCACGACGAAGCCGTCGAACTGGCAAAGGCGCAGCTCGCGAAGCTGACGCTCGGCGATCCGTTCGACAAGAACACGCGGCTTGGCCCGCTGGCATCCGCAACGCAGCGCGACAGCGTGCTGGCGTTCATCGAGCAGGGGAAGAAGGAAGGCGCCACGCTGGCCGCAGGCGGCGGCCGGCCGGCGAACCTGCCTACTGGCTATTTCGTCGAGCCGACGATCTTCGCGAACGTCAACAACGCGATGGCTATTGCGCAGGAAGAGATCTTCGGGCCGGTGTTGTCGATCATTCCCTACGATTCCGATTCCGATGCGGTGGCGATTGCGAACGACTCGGCGTACGGCCTCTCCGGAGGCGTGTGGGCCGGCACACCCGAGCGCGCGCTCGGTGTCGCCAGGCAGTTGCGCACCGGCCAGGTGGACATCAACGGCGGCCGCTTCAACGCGCTGGCGCCGTTTGGCGGTTACAAGAAGTCCGGAATCGGCCGCGAGATTGGTCCCTTGGCGGTCGAGGAGTTCTTCCAGCTGAAATCAATTCAGCGATAACCTGTACCGTTCATGTTTCCATTCTTCGCAGGCCTGGCTGCCGGCCTGTTGCACGTCTTCGCGGGGCCGGATCATCTTGCGGCCGTTGCGCCGCTCGCTGCTGACGGCGATGGCCGCCAATGGCGCACGGGCCTGCAGTGGGGCATTGGGCACACTGCCGGCGTGTTGATGATCGCGCTGCTGCTGTTGATGCTGCGCGATCAGTTGCCGCTCGATCTGATCTCGGCCTATAGCGAGCGGCTGGTCGGCCTCGCGTTGATCGGCGTGGGAGCCTGGGGCATCTGGCGCGCCAGCCGCGCCGCGCGGCCGGCTCACTCGCATGCCGGCGCGTCGTTCGCAATGGGGACGATTCATGGCCTGGCCGGAAGCTCGCACCTCTTCGGCGTTCTGCCGGCGCTGGCGTTTTCGGGCCGTGGTGAATCGATTCTGTACCTGGCGGGATTTGGCGTTGGCGCGATCGTTGGCATGTCGGCGTTTGCTGCCGGCGTGGGTTTGCTGTCCGTGAAGTTCGTGCGCAACAACCATCGCCGCTATAGCGGTCTGCTATATGCGTCTTCTGCCGTCGCCCTGGTGATCGGCGGCGTCTGGCTCGTCGGGCATTGAACCGACCTTCGCCAAAGGCTACGGTGGGTAAACTACCCGGCGTCCTCGCCGCCTTTATCGTGATGCTCGCGGGCTTCTGGCTCGCCGATCGCATCGGCCAGCAGATTCTCGCTGCGCAAGGCCTGACCGGCAGCAGTCCTGTTTCCGGTGTTCCCGTTGCGATCGTTCTCGGATTGCTGCTGCGCAACACGCTGCCGTTGCCTGCATCGCTGACTCCGGGATTGAAGTTCGCGACCACGACCATTCTTCGCGCCGGCATCGTCCTTGTCGGTATTCGCCTGAGCCTGTTCGATGTCTTGAAGCTCGGCGTCGCCGGACTCCCCGTGGTGATCGCGGCCATTGCGACCGGCCTCCTGTTCGTCACGTGGTTCAACAAGAAGCTCGGACTGCCACCGCGCCTCGGGACGTTGATCGCGGCCGGTACCAGCATTTGCGGCGTGACCGCGATTGTGTCGACCGCCCCCGCCATCGAGGCCGACGAACGTGAGGTCGCCTACGCGGTGGCAAACGTCGTGGCGTTCGGACTGTTCGGGATGCTCGTCTATCCGTACCTGGCGCACGCGCTGCTCCCTTCGTCCGAGACGATCGGATTGTTCCTGGGCACCGCCGTCCACGACACCTCGCAGGTGGTGGGTGCCGCGCTGACCTACAAGCAGGTATACGGTGATGACGTCGTTCTTCGCGTCGCGACGGTCACCAAGCTCACGCGCAATATTTTTCTCGCTGCCGTGATTCCGATCCTCACGTGGATGCATGTGCGGGCGAGTGCGGCGGGTGCAACTGGTGCAACGGGTGCGACAGGTGCCGCGGGTGGCTCCTTCATGAAATATGTGCCCGGGTTTGTGATCGGGTTCCTGGCCATGGCGGTCGTGCGATCGCTCGGTGACTGGACGCTCACCAACAAGGGCGCGGCGCTGGGCATTTGGGATGCGGGACAGTGGGGAGCGATCACGAAGTCGCTCGGTGACTACTGGGCCTCGCAGATCCTGCTGGGCACGGCGATGGCGGCGGTCGGGTTGAACACGAGCTTCGCGGTCTTCAAGGGCGTCGGTCTTAAGCCCTTCGCGGTCGGCATGGCCGGCGCGCTGGTCGTCGGCGCCGTCGGCATGGTGATGGCGTTGCTGCTAGGTCGATTCCTCCACCTCTAGCTGCACTGAATCTCCGAAAAGTGCGCCAGCTGTGAATCAGCCTCTTCGTACCGGCGAGCAAGTCCAAGACGGCAAGACCGGCCCTGTGGCTAGAGCGAATTACTCTCAGCGCCTGAGGTTCTGGGATATTGTCGCGCTGGATCGACG
>DATMJU010000713.1:0-3801 GCA_035553795.1 Vicinamibacterales bacterium | reverse complement strand
GCGTATTCCCCTGGCCGTCGTCGCCGTGCTGGCAGCGCCGCTCTCCGCCGGCGCGCAAACACCCACGTTCGCCAAGGACGTGGCGCCGATTTTCTACAGCAAGTGCGTCGAGTGCCATCGGCCGACGATGTTTGCGCCGATGTCGCTGGTGACGTTTGACGAGGCGCGGCCGTGGGCGAAGTCGATTCGCAGCCGCGTGGCCGCCCGGACCATGCCGCCATGGGGCGCCGATCCCGCGCACGGCACGTTCAAGAACGATCCGCGGTTGTCGGACAAGGAGATCGCCACGATCCTGGCCTGGGTTGACGGTGGCGCTCCGAAGGGCGATGACACGGATTTGCCCACGGTGCCCACGTTTGTGGAAGGCTGGACGATCGGCAAGCCCGATGCGGTGTTCACGATGGAGAAGCCGTTCGAGATTCCCGCGACCGGCACCATCGACTATCAGTACATTCGCATCCCCACCGGCATCACCGAGAACAAGTGGCTCGCGGCGATCGAGATCAAGCCTGAAGCCCGCGCGCACGTGCATCACGTGATCGCCTTCACCGTGCCGGCGGGTTCGCCGATTACCGCGGGTGCCGCGCTCGGACCGGCCAACATCGGTGGCGTGACGCCGAACAAGCCTGGTGTGGTGTTCGAGCCTGGGGTGGGCCGGATGCTGAACGGCAACTCCGACATCGTGCTGCAGATGCACTACACGACCAACGGTCGGGCCACGACCGACCGCACGCAAGTGGGACTGCGCTTCCTGAACGAGCCGCCGCAGTGGCAGCAGCGGGGCGGCAGCGCCTTGAACCTGCGTCTCCTGATTCCGGCCGGCGCACCGTCACACGAAGTCCGCGCGTCACGTGTGTTGACGGACGACACGCTCCTCACGTCGCTGACGCCGCATATGCACGTGCGCGGCAAGGATATGACCTACACGGCCAGGTATCCGGATGGCCGCACCGAAGTGTTGCTCTCGGTGCCGAACTACGATTTCAACTGGCAGATCACCTATCAACTCAAGGAAGCGAAGCGCCTTCCCAAAGGCACCACCATCGAGGTGGTCGCGCACTTTGATAATTCGCCGCAGAACAAGTTCAATCCCGATCCTACGAAAGACGTCCGCTGGGGCGACCAGACCTGGGAAGAGATGATGATCGGGTTCTGGGGCTCCGTTGCCGAACGCTCCAAGGAATAGCGAGGCGTTGCCTCGCCATTCGGCTATTTTGTGTTGCCCGCCCCCGGCGGGCGATGTCAGGCTCAGACAATGATCACTCGTCGTTCGTTGCTCTCCATGGCCGGCGCCGCCGCGCTGGCTCGCCCCGCTTACGCCTTTCGTTCATCGTCCCTCGACTCCGCTCGGGACGGCCGTGAGCTTGTCGAACGGTCGCAAGCCGCGCCGGTGATTGACGCCGCCCGGCTGCGCAATCGCCTCGAGCGATTGAGTTATCACGGGCGCACCGGCGCGACCTTTGCCGACGGCGTGACCCGCGTCGCCTACTCGGTGCCGGACCTGACCGCGCGCGCATGGATCATCGATGAGCTCAAGCAGGCGGGGATCGTGCCGCGCATCGATGCTGCGGGCAACATTTTCGGGCGCGTGGGCGGTGATCCGAAGCGGCCGGCGATCCTGTTCGGGTCGCACATCGACTCGGTCCCGAACGGAGGGAACTTCGACGGCGATCTCGGCGTGATGTCCGCCCTCGAGGTGTTGCAGGCGGTGCAGGCCGCGAAGGTGCAGACGCGGCATCCGCTGGAGATGGTGCTGTGGGCCCACGAAGAGAGCACGGCCTTCGGCATCGGCACCGCCGCCAGCCGCATCGTCGCCGGCGACCTGCAGGCCGGCGACATGGATCGGGTGTGGAACGGCATGAAGCGCAGCGACGCGATTCGCCGCATCGCCGGCAACCCCGAGCAGATCGAGACCGCGGTGCGCGGCAAGGGCACGTGGCATTCATACGTTGAACTGCACATCGAGCAGGGCGGCGTGCTGGACCGTGCGAAGGTGCCGGTCGGCATCGTGGAAGGCATCGTCGGGATTCACCGCTACGACGTGGTGATTGAGGGATTCGCCAATCACGCAGGCACCACCCCGATGGGTGAGCGCCAGGACGCGATGGTTGCGGCCTCGCAGTTGACGCTCGCCGTCCGCGAGATCGCGTCGCGCGGCCAGGGGCGGCAGGTCGGAACGGTCGGGCGCATCGCGATCGAGCCGAATTCGCCGAACGTCATTCCCGGCAAGGTCACGATGAGCGTCGAGTTCCGCGATCTGTCGGAGCCGGTGCTGCGGGAGCTCGGTGATCAGGTCAAGGCGCGCGGCGCCGCGATCGCGAAGGAGACACGCACGACGATTGCCTTCACGCTGGCCAGCACCAACGTGCCGGCGATGGCGACGCGCGGCATCCAGGACGCGATTGGGCGCGCGGCCGCCAGCGCGTCACTGAAGACGATGCGACTGCCGAGCGGTGCGGGCCATGACGCGCAGCAGATCGCGAAGATCGCGCCGATGGGCATGATCTTCGTGCCGAGCGTGGGCGGCATCAGCCACTCGCCGAAGGAACTGACGACGTGGGAGGACTGCGCGCGTGGCGCGGACGTCCTGCTGAAGACTGTTCTCGATCTCGATCAGCGGGACAGCATCTGATCGTGGAGTTGCCAGGCCTGTCGATGCCCGTCCTCGTCGCCCTCGGGCTGCTCGGACTCCTCGTGCGTTTCGGCGCAGCCAGGCCGCGGCACTGACGCCGCGGTGCGGCCGGGCAGCTGGCGCCGCACCAGCGTTTGCTCGATGGTCACGCGAAGATCCGCAATGCTGAACGGCTTCGGCAGCACTCCGTCGAAGCCGTACTTCGAATAGTCCGAGAGCACACCGTTGTCGGCGTAGCCGCTGGTCACGACGATCGCCAGGTCGGGATTGAGCGCGCGCAGGTGCGGCACGGTTTCCTTGCCGCCCATCCCTCCCGGGACCGTCAGGTCGAGGATCACCAGGTCGTAGGAGGCCCCCTCGGCCTGCGCCGCCGCGACGCGATCGATCGCGTCCTGGCCGTGGAACGAGGTGGTGGTCGTGTAGCCCAGGCTCTGGAGCATCTCCGCCGCCACTTCGCTCACCTCCGCATCGTCATCCATCAACAGCACGCGGCCGTTGTGGCGCACGTCCGGCACCGCCGCGGCGACGATTGGCGCCGTGATCTTGACGCAGGTGGCCGGTAGATAAACGTCGAAGCGGGCGCCGGTCATGTCAGGAGATGACGCCGCGGTCATGGCGCCGCCGTGGGCGCGCACGATCGATGAGGAGATCGCCAGGCCGAGACCTGAGCCCATCTGCTTGGTCGTGTAGTACGGCTCGAAGATGTGCCCGAGTTGATCGGCGGGAATACCGGGGCCGTGATCGCGGAACGAGACGCACACGTAGATGCCCGGGGGCAGATCCGGAACGTCGGCCGCGCCGGGCACGCGCACGTTCTTGAACGAGATGTCGATGGCGCCGCCGTCAGGCATCGCCTGCACGGAGTTCAGCACGATGTTGTGCACGACCTGGCTGATCTGCACGGTATCGAGTTGCGCGGTCCACAGGTCCGGCTCGACGTTGAAGCGCGCCGCGACAGGCGAGCCGCTGAGCGCAAACCGCGCGCACTCGACCACCAGCTCTTCGATCGACGCCGTCGTCTTGACCGGCGCGCCGCCCTTGGAGAACGTCAGCAATTGCGCGGTGACGCCGCGCGCGCGCACGCACGCCGCTTCGGCGTGGCACAGCCGCTCGAACAGGCGCGGGTTGTCGCTGCCGACCATGGTCCTGGCGATCGACAGGTTCCCGAC